>JBIOUP010000120.1:0-13544 GCA_044867305.1 Dermatophilaceae bacterium | reverse complement strand
ACCAAACCGAACAAGTGAACGAAGCGACCGTTTACACACCCAACTTGACACGCTCATGCAGGCCGGCAAGGTGGCCTTGTCGACCCGGTTGGCCACCGTTGCCGAACTGCGCGCCCTCACCGCGGCTCGGTTCGCTGACTACGCGGCCAACCTCGCCGGCCCGCGCGTGGCCCTGGCCGGTGTGGGGCACGACGTCACCTCCCGGGACCTGTTCACCATGCACTCGGAGAGCAAGGCAGGGGGAGCCAACACGGCGCCCATGGCCGCAGCCGGGCACCCCGCCAGCCATGGCGTTGGACACAGCACGAACCCGGTCGGCAGCCCGCATAACCCCCAGGTTGATGCAAGCCCGCACCTTGACTATCCGAAGGGATCGCCGTGGGCATCTTCCCAAGCGCGCGAGAACTGGGTAAGACAGCTCCTGGCCGATCCGAGCCTGACGAAACCGGCTACTGGGAATGCAGCCCCCGACGTCTTCCAACGCACCCATTTGGGGCCGACGGAAGTGAAGTTGACGTCCCACGGTGAGGCCATTTGGGCCGATGGATTGCAATTGGACCCAGACAAAGTCGTCGCGGCAGATGCCAAATACGTGCTCGATCCCGGCCATCCCAAGGCAATGTACGAGGGGGGCCGTCCCGAGTTCGTCTATCGGCAGTTCGACGACGAAATGCGGCGCTACAAGCTGGTTTTAGAGGATTCGAGCAATCCAGTGGCGAGACTACGAATAGTGACGAACAGCGAGGCCGCCGCACGGTTCCTGGCTGAACGGGCTAGAGGCATTCTTGGGCCAGACGCGGACTTGGTCGTGGTCGTGCTGAAGGGGCTGGACTAGTGAGTTCGGGGGCGATGTTCTTCAACCGCGTCGCCGGAGATCTGCAGATTGATATCGAGATGTTGGTAGACCGGCTGCGTGCACGATGGGAGCACGTCCGGGTCAGCGACACCGACGGTGGCCCGTTCACGTGCCAGATCTCAGTTGAGCCCAGCGACGAACCGTCATTCACCGTCTCGCTAAGCCCCAACATGTTCGCCACTGACGCCACTCCTGGACAACAAGCCATGTTAGCTGAGGAGTTGCGTGCGAGCATGCCGGTCCGCATCGAAGTACCCGTCTGGATGACGAACAAGGACACTTCCCGCAAGCGAGAACTGCCGGCCAATATTAAGGCTGGTGAGGTGTGGGTCAATGAGAGTTGGTCAGACATGACCGACGACGACTTCGCGCAGTTACCCTGAGATCATGGCCGGCTTGCGGGCGAATGCGGTCCGAGGCCGTTACGCATACCGCCCGGGTTACTCGTCGGGGTCGTACGCCAGGTTGGGCGCCAGCCAGCGTTCGGCCTCCGCAACCGTCCAGCCTTTGCGTTCGGCGTAGTCCTCCACCTGGTCGCGCCCGATCCGGCCGACGACGAAGTACTGCGCTTGCGGATGGGCGAAGTACCAGCCGCTCACCGCGGCCCCCGGCCACATCGCCATCGACTCGGTCAGCTCGATCCCCGTCGAAGCCGTCACGTCGAGCAGCGACCACAGGGTTCGCTTCTCGGTGTGGTCCGGGCAGGCGGGGTACCCCGGGGCGGGGCGGATGCCGGCATACTGCTCGCCGATGAGCGCCTCGTTGCCGAGCCGCTCGTCCGGGTCGTACCCCCAGAACTCACGGCGCACCCGCTCGTGCAGCCGCTCCGCGAACGCCTCGGCCAACCGATCACCGAGGGCCTCCAGCACGATCGCGCTGTAGTCGTCGAGGTCGGCCCGGAACGCCTCGACCCGTTCCCGCATGCCCAGGCCAGCGGTGACCGCGAACGCGCCCACGTAGTCCGGCAGCCCTGTCGACTTCGGTGCGACGAAGTCGGCGTTGGACCGGTTCGGTATGCCGTCCCGGTGCACCCCTTGCTGGCGCAGGTGATGCAGCACCGTGCGCACGGTTTGCCGCGTCTCGTCGGTGTACACCTCGATGTCGTCGCCCACCGAGTTGGCCGGTAGGAGACCGATGATGCCGTTCGCGGTGAGCCAGTGCTCGCGCTGGACCCGGTCGAGCAGCACTTGGGCATCGTCGTACAGCCGGCGCGCGGCCTCCCCCGATGCCGGATGGTTGAGGATGTCCGGGAAGCGGCCCTTGAGCTCCCAGGCACCGAAGAACGGCGTCCAGTCGATGTACTCGCGCAGCTCCTCGATCGGGTAGTCGTGGAACGTGCGGGTGAACTGGGTGGCCCGCCCCAACGGATGGCCGGTGTAGCCGGTGTCTCTTGCCTGCTGCAGCAGCAGATGCGGGCGTCGCGGACGGTGCGCCGTCCAGTCGAACACGGTTGCATTGGAGCGCGCATCGGCAAGCGGCAGCAGGGCGCGCTCGCCGTGTTTGGCGGCGTGGCGGGCCCGCACCGCGTCGTAGTCGGCCTTGACACCGGCGAGCAGTGCGGGTCGCTGTTCCTCCGACAGCAGCGCCGCGGCCACCGGCACGGAGCGCGACGCGTCCTTCACCCAGAGAACCGGTCCGGAGTACTTCGGGACGACCTTGACGGCGGTGTGTGCCTTGGACGTTGTCGCGCCCCCGAGCAGGAGAGGGGTCTGCAGGCCGAGCCGCTCCATCTCCGCGGCGAAGCTGACCATCTCGTCCAGGCTCGGAGTGATGAGCCCGGACAGGCCGATGAGGTCGGCGTCGTGCTCGCGGGCCGCGTCGAGGATCTTCTGGGCCGGCACCATGACGCCCAGGTCGACGACCTCGTAGTTGTTGCACTGCAGCACCACGCCGACGATGTTCTTGCCGATGTCGTGGACGTCACCCTTGACCGTCGCCATGACGATGGTGCCGGTGGGGCGGCGCCCTGCGTCATGCCCGTTGACGCCATCGGGGCGCGCGTCCTTCTCGGCCTCGATGAACGGCACGAGGTAGCCGACAGCCTTCTTCATCACCCGAGCCGACTTGACGACCTGCGGAAGGAACATCTTGCCTGCCCCGAACAGGTCGCCCACGACGTTCATGCCGGCCATGAGCGGTCCCTCGATGACCTCGATGGGACGCCCGCCCGCGGCTTCGATCTGGGCGCGCAGCTGCTCAGTGTCGGCTTCGATGTGCTCGTCGATGCCCTTGACCAGGGCGTGGGTGATCCGCTCGCCGACCGGCAGCGCGCGCCATTCCTCAGCGGCCGCATCTTGTTGCGGCCCGGTCGCGTTGAACCGCTCGGCAATTTCCAGCAGCCGCTCCGTCGCGTCCGACCGCCGGTCGAGCACGACGTCCTCGATCCGCTCGCGCAGCTGCGGGTCGACCTGGTCGTAGACCACGAGAGAACCGGCGTTGACGATGCCCATGTCCAGGCCCGCGCGGATCGCGTGGTAGAGGAACACGGCATGGATCGCCTCGCGCACCGGGTTGTTGCCCCGGAACGAGAACGACACGTTCGACACCCCGCCGGAAACCAGCGCTCCCGGCAGGTTGGCCTTGATCCACCGGGTCGCTTCGATGAAGTCGACTCCGTAGCGGGCGTGCTCCTCGATCCCTGTTGCCAACGCGAAGATGTTGGGGTCGAAGATGATGTCCTCGGCCGGGAAGCCCACCTTCTCGGTGAGGATCTCGTATGCCGTGCGGCATACCTCGATGCGCCGCTCCAGCGTGTCGGCCTGGCCCTGCTCGTCGAAGGCCATGACGACGACCGCCGCGCCGTACTTGCGGCACAGCCGCGCCTGTTCGACGAACGGCTCGACGCCCTCCTTCATCGAGATCGAGTTGACAATCGGCTTGCCCTGGATGCACTTCAGCCCCGCCTCGATGACCGCCCACTTCGAGGAGTCGACCATGATCGGCACCCGGGAGATGTCCGGCTCGCTCGCTACCAGCTTGAGGAAGCGGTCCATGGCCGCGACCCCGTCGATCATGCCCTCGTCCATGTTCACGTCGATGACCTGGGCGCCGGCCTCCACCTGCTGGCGAGCGACCGTGAGCGCGGCCGGGTAGTCTTCGGCCTTAATGAGGCCCCGGAACCGCGCCGAACCGGTGATGTTGGTGCGTTCGCCGACGTTGACGAAGAGCGAGTCCTCGGTCACCGTCACCGCCTCGAGCCCCGATAGTCGCAGCGCCGGGGCGATGCGCGGGAGCCGACGGGCCGGCATACCCTCCACTGCAGCGGCCATGGCGGCGATGTGCTCCGGCGTCGTGCCGCAGCAGCCCCCCACGAGGTTGACCAGCCCGCTTTCCGCGAACTCGCCGACGACTGCGGCCATCGGCTCAGGAGCCTCGTCGTACTCGCCGAAGGCGTTGGGCAGCCCGGCGTTGGGGTAGCAGGACACGAAGCAGTCGGCGATGCGGGACAGCTCAGCGATGTACGGGCGCATGTCGCTGGCACCGAGTGCGCAGTTGAGCCCGACGGCCAGGGGGCGGGCGTGGCGTACCGAGTTCCAGAACGCCTCGGTCACCTGCCCTGAGAGGGTGCGTCCCGAGGCGTCGGTGATCGTCCCAGAGAGAATGAGCGGCCAGCGCCGGCCACGCTCCTCGAACAGGGTCTCCAGGGCGAAGATGGCGGCCTTGGCGTTGAGGGTGTCGAAGATCGTCTCGACGACAAGCAGGTCGGCACCGCCGTCGACGAGCCCGCGGGCCTGCTCGTCGTAGGCCTCCACAAGCTCGTCGAACGTGACGTTGCGCCGGCCCGGGTCGTTGACGTCCGGCGAGATGGATGCCGTGCGGTTCGTCGGTCCGAGCGCTCCGGCCACGTACCGCAGCCGGTCCGGCGTCCGCTCGGCCATCGCGTCGCACTCGGCGCGCGCCAGACGGGCGGCCGCCAGGTTGATCTCGTAGGCAAGGTCCTGCATGTCGTAGTCGGCGAGGGAGAGGCGCTGTGCGTTGAAGGTGTTGGTCTCAACGACGTCAGCGCCGGCCTGCAGGTAGGCGCGGTGGATGCTGGAAATGAGCTCTGGCTGGGTGATCGACAGCAGGTCGTTGTTCCCCCGCAGATCGCTTTTCCAGTGCCCGAACTGCTGGCCCCGGAAGTCCGCTTCGCTCAGGCCGAACCGCTGGATCATCGTCGCCATGGCGCCGTCCAGGAGCAGCACGCGCTGACCGAGCGTCTCGGTGAGAGCCTCGGTGGGGTCTGGCCTGCCGGGTGTCGGGGCGGTCAACGGGGACGTCCTTCGTGGTTGGTTGTGTCAGTATGCCGCTTGGCCCGGGCCGTGGCTCGCACCCCGGCTCGTGTGGCCACAGATGACGTAAGGTGCCCGGCATGGGGAGCGGCTCGGATCGGTCGCACGGGTGGCTGTTGGGGCGGGTACACGGCATACCGGTGTACCTGGGCCGCGCCTGGCCCATCATTGGCGTGGTTGTCATCGTGACCTTCGGACCGACCGTCGAGCTTGGCTCACAAGGCCTCGGGTATGCCGTCGCCGGGCTCTATGCCATCCTGCTGCTCGCCTCGGTGCTCACGCATGAGGCCGGGCACGCGGTCGTCGCCCGCAGGGTCGGCGCACGTGTCGATCGGATCGTCGCCGACCTGTGGGGTGGCCACACGGTGTTCGACAGCGGCGACCTGCGGCCCGGGTCAGCTGCCTTGGTCGCCCTCGCCGGGCCGACCGCCAACCTTGCCCTGGCGGCACTCGCATGGGGGCTCGGCCAGGCGGTCCACTCCGTGGTGGCCGGCTTGCTGCTATGGGCGCTGTTCGTGACCAACCTGTTCGTGGCCGGGTTCAACCTGCTGCCCGGGTTGCCGTTGGACGGCGGGTTCGTCGTCGACGCCATCGTCTGGAAGCTCACCGGCAACCGGGCCACAGGGATGGTGTTCGCCGGATGGCTGGGACGGATCCTGACCGTGCTGGTGGCTGCGTGGTTCGTCGGGGAGCCACTGCTGCACGGACGACAGCCCTCCCTGGTCACGATGGTGTGGGTGGGGCTCATCGGGGCATTTCTGTGGGCCGGAGCGACGCAGGCCATCCGGGCGGGTGCGGCCCGGCACTCGATCCAGTCCGTTCGGGTGGGGCAGGTGCTCAAGCCGGTCGCCGTGGTCCCGGGGCACGGGTCCGGGCAGAGTGTGGTGCTGGCCCTGCATGAGGCGCCCGCTGCCGATCACGCCGTCCTGGTCGGGCTGCGCGGGGAGCCGCTGGGGTTCGTCGACACCGGTGCGCTGGCGTCCGTGCCGATGGAGCGCCTCGACCAGGTGCCGGCGATGTCCTTCCTGCTGCGCCCTCCGCCAGGGTGGATCGTTCGGGCCGAGCCGGGTGACGACACCTTCTCGGTGGTGCGGGCCTTCTCGGGATTCGGTGCGGGCGCCGCCATCGGGAGCGCCGTTCTCGTCGTCGACCGAGCCGACCGACCAGTGGGCACGGTTGCCGTGAACGACCTCAACGACGCCCTGCTCGGTGGTTGAGGTATTCGGCGGCGGCGCGGGGAGCCCGAACGGTCGTCCACAACCTCGTGTCCGACCGTCGCGTCATCCACAGAACCACGGTTGAGGGTCGTCAGCGCGGCGGCGAGCCGGCAGGCTCGAGGTCGTCGGGCCCAGGGTCGACGGCGCTGGCGCCGGGCCCGACGCAAACCGGGACCCGTGACTGAACCAAGGGGCGCCGCGGGGCATGCTGAGAGGAGGCGTCGAAATGAGTGTCGACGAGGCCAACGTGGTGCATCTGGTCGGGCGCGTCTCGGCTGTGCTCGACGAGCGGGTGCTGCCAAGCGGCGACACCGTCGTGCCGCTGCGCCTCGTCGTGCCTCGGCCGAGCATCACCGGGTCGAGCCCATCCGGCGGCTCGCGGGCCACCGTCGACGTCATCGACGTCGCCTGCTGGTCGCCGGCGACTCGGCGGGTCGCCGGGCGGCTGGAGCCGGGTGACCGGGTCGAGGTGCAAGGGTCGTTGCACCGACGGTTCTTCCGGAGCACGGGCGGCGTGCAGAGCCGTTACGAGGTGGCGGCCGGACGGCTGGCTCGCCTTCCGGTCAATGGCGAGGATGGGTCGGCGCGCGGAAGGGGGTCGACTATGCGACAACCGGGTAAGGGGCCGACAATGATCCGGTAGCCACCTTGAACCGGCACCCCTCGGCCGGGTTCAGTGAGGCGCTCAGGATCTCGCGGCCGGCGGACGAAGGGTGAGCACATGCGCGACCGCAGCGCTGCTCTCGCCGCCACTGCGTCGAGGGTAGCCCGCTGTCAGCCGGGCGTGTTGTACTGTCCAGCGAGCATGCTGGGTCCTGCGTTCACGGATTCGACATCCCATGGATGAGGCGCAAGACCGGATCGCCTTCGTCAGCGAGCTGATCGACCGTGAGCCGACGCCGGCAGACGGCGCTTCCGGAATGGGTGGCCGCCTGCATCGACTGTGCTCCGCCCTTGCTCGGGTTTTGCCAGCCCGAGGAGCGGCGATCAGCCTGATCACCGAGGACCATTCCGGTGGGGGCGTCGCCGCGGCATTCGGGCCGAGCAGCCACCATCTGGCAGAGCTGCAGTTCACTCGGTCCGAGGGCCCCGGCGTGGACGCGTTCGAGGGCCGACGCCCAGTCCTGGAACCGGACCTGCTCGGGCGGGGCAGGCGGCGCTGGCCCGCGTACGCCCCTGCCGCGAGCCAGCATGGCGTGAGCGGTGTCTTTGCCTTCCCGTTGCAGGTGGGCGCGGCGCGACTCGGCTCGCTGGACATCTTCCGGGAGGAGCCGGGCTCGCTCTCCGACCAGGCGGTGGGTCAGGCCGTCACGTTCGCCGAGGTCGCGCTGGTCGCGCTCCTCGGAGCGCCGCATCTCACCGAGGACGGGCTCGGCGCCGGTGGGCTGGACGCGATGCTCGCATACCGGTCAGAGATCTACCAGGCCCAAGGCATGGTCATGGTCGATCTCGGCGTGAGCCTGACCGAGGCGATGCTGCGGCTGCGGGCCCACGCCTACGCGTCCGAACGTGATCTGGGCGACGTCGCCCGTGACATCGTGGCCGGTAAAATGGTGCTCGAGCGGGATCCCCGGTGAGCACGCGGCCATCCGCTCGGAACAGCTGAAGGGAAACGCCATGATCGCGGTCGAGCAGCTGGCTGAGGTGTTCGTCGAGGTGGCCGACACGCTCGTGGACGACTTCGACGTTATCGAGTTCCTCGAGACGCTGACGAGCCGCACTGCCGAGCTCAGTCGGGTGGCGTCCGCAGGTCTGCTGCTGGCGAACCCGCACGGCCAGCTGCAGTTCATGGCGGCCTCCAAGGAGTCGGTGCGGCTGCTGGAGCTGTTCCAGCTGCAGGCCCGCGAGGGTCCTTGCCTTGACTGCTTCCATGGCGGCATCGCCGTGATCAACAGCGACCTGGTCGGTGCGCGCGCCCGGTGGCCGCAGTTCGCGCCCCGCGCCGTCGGCGCGGGGTTTCGATCGGTGCATGCCTTCCCGCTGCGCTGGCATGAGACCGTCATCGGGGCGCTCAACCTTTTCAGCACCGACGTCGGCGAGCTGGAACCTGCCGATGCCCGCGTGGTGCAGGCCCTGGCGGACATTGCGACGATTGGTCTGCTGCAGCAGCGTGCCATCCGAGACAGGGAGCTGCTGACCGAGCAGCTGCAGGGCGCGTTGAACACTCGCATCACGATCGAGCAGGCCAAAGGTGTCTTGTCCCGAATCCACGGAGTCAGTGTCGATGCGGCCTTCGACCTGCTGCGCGACTACGCACGCCGCAACCACCTTCGCCTGGGGCAACTAGCCCAGAGCGTCGTGACCGACCCGGCCCGTCACCCCGAGCTCACCACTGGTCGCTGACCACGTAAACCGCGACGGAACCAGCCGCTAGCCAGCCGCGACTTCGATGGGTGCCTCCTCGCCGGTCCTGGCGAGCTCTTCAGCAACGTCACGCAGCTTGCGGTTCGAGTGCTGGCTGGTAGCGCACAGCAGCTCGAACGCCTGTACCGCATTGAGGTGGTGTCGCTCCATGAGGATGCCCTGCGCCTGCCCGATCACGGTACGCGCCTCCATGGCACGCTCAAGGTGACCGATGCGCATCTGCAGCTCGGCGACCTCTGCCTCGGAACTCATTCCGGCCTCCCGCCAAAAGCGACATCGGGCGGGTCGCCAAGGTCCAGGGCCACCTCGTATACCTAACGGTACTCCCGCGATCACCCACACCGAGCATTCATCTGGGGCGGCTGGCAAATGGACCTGGCAGGCACGTGGGCCGGACGCGGCGACATAGACTTCCGCGCCATGGCTCCGGAGCACTCTGCGCTGCCGAGACCGCCTCACCGTGGGGCTTTCCGGGTCGGTGAGCGAGTTCAGCTCACCGACTCCAAGGGCCGGCTGCACACGATCATCCTCGAAGCGGGCCGGCAGTTCCACACCCACGCGGGGCGGCTAGCGCACGACGAGGTGATCGGTCGGCCGGACGGCAGCGTGGTGACCAACTCTGCCGGCGTCGAGTACCTCGCGCTGCGTCCGCTGCTGGCGGACTTCGTCATGTCGATGCCGCGCGGCGCAGCCGTCATCTACCCCAAGGACGCGGCGCAGATCATCACCATGGCCGACATCTTCCCGGGCGCATGCGTCGTCGAAGCCGGCGTCGGGTCGGGTGCGTTGAGCATGTCGCTGCTGCGCGCGGTCGGCGAGGCCGGACAGCTCGTGTCCTTCGAGCGCCGGGCCGACTTCGCCGAGATCGCCAAGGCAAACGCCCGGGCCTTCTTCGGTCGAGAGCATCCGGCCTGGACCGTGGTCGTGGGAGACCTCGCCGAACGGCTGGGCGCAACCGTCGATGCCGCCAGCGTGGACCGGGTCGTCCTGGACATGCTCGCACCATGGGAGTGCCTTGCCGCGGTCGGCGACGCGCTCGCACCAGGTGGCGTGCTCATCTGCTATGTCGCGACGACCACGCAGCTCTCGCGCTTCGCCGAGGGTGTGCGTGAGCATGGCGGGTTCACGGAGCCGAATGCGTGGGAGTCGCTGGTGCGCGGGTGGCATGTGGAGGGCCTGGCCGTGCGCCCTCAGCACCGCATGCACGGGCATACCGGCTTCTTGGTCACGTCCCGCAGGCTCGCCCCAGGGGTGACCCCACCCAAACGGACCCGCCGCCCCGCCAAGGGGGCCGCCCCGGACGACGCGGCGACCGGCGTACCGAGGTCCGAGCTCGAAGGGGGCCGGTCCCTCGAACCGTGAGGCCCTTTCGACCTGCTCGTGTTTCAAGAAGGAAAACTTTGGAGACCCGCCAGGTATCGGAAGGCAAAACCTTCGCCTCCTGCTGGCAAACGCGAGTTATGGTCAAGTCAGGACACTCGTGTGGATGGGAGGTCTCACATGGCAGACGACATGACCAGGCCGGGTATGCGAGGCTCCGACGCGCCAGGCGCTGGTGACGACCACATCGAGGCCGACGAGCTGATCGAAGCCGCCCGCGTCGCTGGCGACGCCGAACGCCTGGGCGAGGAGGTCGCCGAGCTGCGCCGGCACAGCCGGTTCGACCCCGTGCGAGTGCGCGAGCTCGAGCACCGGGTCGCGTCGCTGCAGGCGTCCATGTCCACCTTGAGCAGCCAGAACGAGCGTCTGGTGCGCACCCTGAAGGACGCCCGCCAGCAGATCGTCAACCTCAAGTCGGAGGTCGACCGGCTGGCCCAGCCGCCGAACGCGTACGGGCTCATCGTCGAGACGCACGACGACGACACCGTCGACATCCTCACGTCCGGCCGCAAGATGCGCGTCGCGGTCAGCCCCGCCATCGACGAGGGCACGCTCGGTGTTGGCCGTGAGGTCATGCTCAACGAAGCCCTCAACGTCGTCGCCGTCTGCGGGTTCGAGAAGGTCGGCGAAGTCGTCATGGTCAAGGAGATCCTGGAAGACGACCGGATCCTTGTTGTCGCCCACGCCGACGAAGAGCGGGTATGCCGGCGAGCGGAGCAGCTGGTCGGCGAGCTCGTCCGGGTGGGTGACTCGCTGACTCTCGACCCGAGGTCTGGTTTCGTCTTCGAGCGGGTGCCGCTGGCCGAGGTGCAGGACCTCGTGCTCGAAGAGGTTCCCGATATCGACTACGAGGACATCGGTGGGCTTTCCGGCCAGATCGAGGCGATCCGCGACGCAGTCGAGCTGCCGTACCTGCACCCGGAGCTGTACAAGGAGCATCGCCTCAAGCCACCCAAGGGCGTGCTGCTCTACGGGCCGCCCGGGTGCGGCAAGACGCTGATTGCCAAGGCGGTCGCCGCGTCCCTGGCTCGCAAGGTAGCCGAGCGCACGGGCATCAAGGTGGAGAAGAGCTACTTCCTCAACATCAAGGGCCCCGAGCTGCTCAACAAGTACGTCGGCGAGACCGAGCGCCACATCCGGCTGATCTTCCAGCGGGCGCGGGAGAAGGCCTCCGACGGCACACCAGTGGTGGTGTTCTTCGACGAGATGGACTCGCTGTTCCGCACCCGTGGCTCGGGCGTGTCCAGCGACGTCGAGACGACGATCGTGCCGCAGCTGCTGTCGGAGATCGACGGCGTGGAGCGGCTGGAAAACGTCATCGTGATCGGCGCCTCCAACCGCGAGGACATGATCGACCCGGCCATCCTGCGCCCGGGCCGGCTGGACGCCAAGATCAAGATCGAGCGCCCCGACGCCGAGGCCGCACGCGACATCTTCAGCAAGTACCTCACCACCGCGCTGCCGCTGAATGAGGACGACGTGCGCGAGAACGGCGGCGACCGCGAGGCGACCGTCGAGGCGATGATCCAGGCGGCGGTGTCGCGGATGTACTCCGAGACCGACGAGAACCGCTTCCTCGAGGTCACCTACGCCGGCGGCGACAAGGAGGTCCTGTACTACAAGGACTTCAACTCAGGGGCGATGATCCAGAACGTCGTCGACCGGGCCAAGAAGACCGCGATCAAGGACTTCCTCGCGACCGGGCGAAAGGGGCTGCGGGTGGAGCACATCCTCGGCTCGTGCGTTGATGAGTTCAAGGAGAACGAGGACCTGCCGAACACGACCAACCCCGACGACTGGGCCCGGATCTCCGGCAAGAAGGGCGAGCGAATCGTCTACATCCGCACGCTCATCAACACCAAGGACGGCACCGAGCCGGGCCGCTCGATCCACACCGTCGAGAACACCGGCCAGTACCTCTGAGGTCTCCTCAGGTGTACCGGCGGGCCACCGCTAGGGTCTCGGCCGCGTAGCCGCCGCCGAACAGCAGCGCATGCACCGCGAGCGCGTGCAGCTGATGCAAGCGCACGCGCTCCTGCCAGCCCGGCGCGAGGGGCGAGGCGGCCTGGTATGCCGTGCGGACCGCGCCCAGGTGCGGTGCGCCGAACAGCTCGAGCATGGCCAGGTCGTACTCCCGATGCCCGCCATGGGCGGACGGGTCGATGAGCGTCGCGCCATGCTCGGTCCACAGGACGTTCCCGGACCACAGGTCGCCGTGGATCCGAGCCGGTCGCTCGCCGGTGTCGAACCTGCCCGCCGCGCACCGCGCTGCCACCCGATCCAGGACAACAGCGTCGGACGCCGAGAAGGTGCCGGCGTCGCGGCATGCTCGCGTGATCGGGGCAAGCCGCTCGTGCCCCCAGAACGGGCCCCACGACTCGTGCAGGCGTAACGAAAGCGACAGCGGCGCCGAGAGCGGGCCGAACCAGCCGTCGCCGGCCCACCCGTCCGGCGGGCTCCCGTATGCCGGTGCGCCGGCGAGGTGGGTGCGGGCGAGGTCTTCGCCGAACCGGGCCGCGGCCTGCTGGGTCGGTGGGACGCTGTGTAGGCGGAGCAGGTCGAGGTGGTGCTCGCCCACGTCGAGCACCTCGACGACGAGCGCCCCGCCTGCCGCACCTAGCCACCGCAGACCGGCTGCCTCCCAGGCGAAGTACCCACTGGGCACCCGGCCGCTGGACTTGCGGTGGACCGCCATACCGAGACTGTACGGACCGACCCGGCATACACTGCACCTGGACGAGTCGGTCAGGCGGTCGCGTCATCCGGCAGCAGCCGGATGCCGAGGAACGTCCGGGCTCCGTAGGGCAGGGTGGTGGCTAACGGCCACCCGGAGTGATCCGCGGGAAAGTGCCACAGAAAACAGACCGCCGCCCGTATGCCGGTTCGCTGGCTGGGCGGTAAGGGTGAAACGGCGGTGTAAGAGACCACCAGCGGCCTGGGTGACCAGGTCGGCTCGGTAAACCCCACCCGGAGCAAGCTCGAACAGCAGGCGTTCGAGGGCGGCCCGCCCGATGCCTGCGGGTAGAGCGCTGGAGCCGGTCAGCAATGGCCGGCCGAGATGGATGACCGCCCCCGGAAGGCTGGCAACGGCCCTCCGGGACAGAACCCGGCGTATCGACCGACTCGTCCACTCCCAAGAGCGATCCACCAAATTCCAGAAAAACCACCGGATCCGGTGGTTCTCCCGGAATTTGGGGGTCTCTTTGAAACACACGTGACCGCTGTGACTCCGGAGGCGAACCGCAGCATGGCCGCTCGCCATCGCTGCGCGCGAGCGTGAGTCGCCCGATCGACGTAGGCAGGGCGCCGGCGGTCGGCGCTGCCGGCGCCGCGGCGTCGACACGCGGATCGGCTCGGCCGCAACCGGCCTGATTCTCGCGGGCTGCCTCGGGCTTGGTCTCGCGGCTGTCGCGATGCGCCGCATTGGGCGTGTCCGCTAACCGGGCAGGATCGGGT
>JBIOUP010000119.1:0-9580 GCA_044867305.1 Dermatophilaceae bacterium | reverse complement strand
TGCTGTGCAAGCTCACGTCGGCGATGCGCCGGCAGCGGCCCCAGACCCGGGCGCTGGCCCTGGACTGGACCGCCTGGGGCGGCATCGGCATGGCGACCCGCGGCTCGATTCCCAAGATCATGCAGCTGGCCGGAGTGCAGCTGCTCCCGCCCGAGGCAGGCGTCGCGTGGGTCCGCAGGGAGCTGTCGGCCACGGCATACACGGGCGAGGTCATCGTCGCCGGCGCGCTCGGCCAGATGGCCGCGGAGGCCCATCCCACCGGAGGAGCCGATCCGGCCCGTCTCGCCGGCCACGAGCCACGCGGGCCGATGGTCGGCGACGTCTCGCTGAGCGCCACCGATGGGTTGGTCGTGCGCGTCACGCTCGACCCGGCACGCCAACCGTTCCTCTACGACCACCGGATCGACGGCACCCCGGTGCTACCTGGCGTCATGGGGATCGAGGGCTTCGCCGAGGCCGCCGCACTCGCCGCACCTGAGGGCTTCCGAGTCGGCGTGGTCGAGGACGTCGAGTTCCTCGCGCCCGTCAAGTTCTTCCGCGATGAGGCTCGGACCATCACCGTCATCGCACGAGTCGAGCCCGGTAGCAGCGCCGGCGAGCTGCTCGCCCGGTGCACGCTCAGCGCGGAGCGGCTGCTGCCCGGTCACGATGCGCCCACCCGGACGACCCACTTCACCGGCACGGTGCGGCTGGTTCGCACCACATCCGAGGCGCCGCCTGCTGCCGTCGAGCCGATCTCGACCCAGCCGGCGGGCCGTTCACTCGGCCGGGACGAGGTCTATGCCCTCTACTTCCATGGACCGGCATACCAGGTCGTGGAGCAGGGCTGGCGCGACGGCGACCGGTCGGTGAGCCGCCTGACCGATCAGCTTCCCGCAAACCACGATCCGGGCGACGCCCCGCTCCAAGGCGCGCCGCGGCTGGCCGAGCTGTGCTTCCAGACGGCCGGGCTGTGGGAGGCCGGCAGCGATGGCCGGATGGCCCTGCCCCTGGCCGTCAAGCGGCTGGAGCTGCTGCGCGACCCGAGCACAGCGACCGCTCCGATTTACGCCTGGGCACGGCCGGTCGGCCCGAGCACGTTCGACTGCGCGGTGGTCGACAGCGACGGTGCGCTGCTGCTGCAGATGGACGGCTACCGCAGCATCGAGCTGCCCGGTCAGCTGCCTGGGCAGGTCACCGAGGCGCTGCATGCCACCTACGTCGACCCCTCTTGACCCCACCGACCTGATCGGAGCCCGCCGGTGAAGCCCATCACCCGCCTGGCGATCATCGACCGGGGCGAACCGGTCGTACGCATCCTGGCGGCCGTCGCCGCGCTCAATCGCCAAAGCGATGCCCCGATCACCACCATCGTCGTGCATGACGACGTTCGCGAACACGCTTGGTACGCCAGGGAAGCCGATGAGCTTGTCGCCTTCCCGGGCTCGCCCGGGCCGACCGCTCCCGGGCCGGAACCCGCCGAGGTGGTCGCGACGCTGCGCCGCGTGGCCGCCGACGCCGTGTGGGTCGGGCACACCCCGTGCCTCGACCGGGCCGCGCTCGTCGTCGCGGTCGAACGGGCCGGGCTCACCGTCGTCGGTCCCGACGCCGCGACGATCCGCGCGCTCGCCGACCCGGCCACCCTGTCCAGGCTCGCTGCCGACGGGGGACTGGCCGCCCTGCCGTCGGACCTGCCGCCGGATCAGTGGCGGCGCGTCGAGATCGACGTCCTCGCCGACTCGGCCGGCACGGTGTGGGCGTTCGGGCTGCGCGACGCGAGCATCCGGCGCCACGACGTGCTCGTGCTGGCCGAGTCCCCGCCCCCAGGGATGTCGGACGCGACAGCCGACGCCCTGAGCCAGGCCGCTTCGCGGCTGGCCCGCGCTGCGGCATACCGGGGGGCCGGTGTGGTCCACCTGGCCCTGTCCATGGACGGTGACCGTTTCTGGCTGCTCGGCTTCGACACCCTGGCCCGGCCGGAGCATGCACTCGCCGAGGAGACGACCGGGACCAGTTTCATCGGGCTGCGGCTGCGCCTGGCCGCTGGGGCGCTCCTGTCCGGGCAGCCGCCCGCTGCCAACGGGTATGCCGTCGAGGCGCGACTGCTGGCGCTGGACCCCCAGCGCGGGTTTGCCCCCTCGGGCGGTGCGGTGGAGCTGCTCGTCCTGCCAGTCGGCACCGGCGTGCGCGTCGACGCCAGCCTGCGGGACGGCGACATCATCGACGGCCGGCGCGAGCCGCTCATCGCCGCGGTCACCGCCTGGGGCCGGGACCGCGCCGAGGCCTTCGACCGGCTCCGCGGCGCGCTGGAGCACACGATCCTGGTCCTGCAGATCGGCAGCAGCAACCGATGCGACCTGTTGGCCCTCGTCAGCCGGCGCGGCGAGGCTGCCGAACCCGTCGACGGCAGCTGGTACGAACGGACCCTGTCCGCGGGCGAGCTGCGCCCGTCCGCGGACCCGATGGCCCTGGTGGCAGCGGCGATCGAGGCCTACCGTTCGGACAGCACGATCGCCAAGGCGGCGTTCTATGCCACAGCGGTCCGAGGGCGGCCAGCCCAGCCTGAGGCGGTCGGTGCCCAGGTGCAGCTGCACTACCGGGGCGTCGGCTATCGGCTGCGGGTGGACCGGACCGGACAGCGCACCTACCGCGTCCGGGGTTCGGCCGTGGTCGAGGTGGCCGTGGAACGGCTCAGCGAGTTCGAGCGCCGGATCACGTGCAACGGCCGCAAGCACCGGGTGGTAGCCGTCGAGCAGGGCGCCGACTTCCGCCTCGAGCTCGACGGAGCCGCACACACGGTCAGCCGTGAGGACGGCGTCGTTGTGCGGACCGGCTGGCCGGCCCTTGTCTCCTCGATCCTCGTTGCCCCGGGCGAGCACGTGACCGAGGGCCAGCAGGTGGCCGTGCTCGAGTCGATGAAGATGGTCTCGAACGTGACGGCTCCCTTCGATGGGCTGGTCACCTCGGTCGCGGTGTCCACGAACGCGCAGGTCGAGCGCGGCGCTCCACTGCTGCGGATCCGCTCGACCGGCACCGACGGGTCCGGCCCCCTCGCTGCGACTGATCTGCCTCTGCAACAAGCCGATTCGGTCGACCTGGCCGTGCTGGCGCCGGCCAGCCCGGCACCGGCACGGCTGGACTGTCACGACGTCTACGCCCGGCTGTCGGACTACCTGCTCGGCTTCGACCTCGACCCCGAGACGTTCAAGAGCCTGCTCGCCCAGCACGCCGGCCTGGCCGCGGCATACCCGCCGGACGACCCCGGGCTGCTGGAGTGTGAGGACGCGTTGCTGGACCTGTTCGCCGACATCGGCGCCCTCTACCGCCCCCGCGTAGAGGCCGAGGCGACTGGCGAGGAGGGCGGCGCCGTCAACACCCAGGAGTACTTCCTGGCCTTCCTGCAGTGGCTCGACCCCGACCAGGCCGGGCTGCCCGACCGCTACCGCGCCCGGCTCGAGCGCGCGCTGCAGCGCTACGGCGTGCCGAACCTGCGCCGGACCCGGGCGCTGGAGTCGGCGATGGTGTGGATGTTCCGATCGTTCGAGCGGGTGCCAGTCATCGCCCCCGCCATCACCACCGTCCTCACCCGCCGCCTGACGCACCTCGACGCACTGGCTCCCCTGGCCGACCGGGCCACCCTCGAACGCTTCGAACGGCTCGCGCGGGCCACCGAAGGGCGCCAGCAGACCGTGGCCGACCTGGCGCGAGACGTGATCTTCCACTACTTCGACGAGCCCCCGATGCAGTCCGCGCTCGAGGAGTCCCAGCAGCGCAGCCGCGAGCACCTCGCCGCCCTTGGTACCGACATCCACGGCCCGCGCCGCGCCGAGCACATCGACGCCCTGGTCCGGGCCCCCTACCCGCTGCGCCGTGACCTGCTCGACGCATGGCTACGCGCCGAGCCCTCCGACCACGCCGCGCGCGAGGGCGTGCTGGAGGTGTACGCACGGCGCTTCTACCGGGTCCGGGAGCTCCACGATGTCACCACAACGAGCACCGACGCCTTCCTGCTCGGCCAAGCGGACTACGAGCACGAGGGTATGCCGGTCCATCTCGTCGTGTGCTACCTGCCGCTCACCGACGTGCCGGCCTTCGCCCAAGCCGTGGCGAGAGTGCTCGCCGACGTCCCGGCATACCGCGAGATCGTCGTGGACATCGTCGCGTGGCAGCCCGGCCACCGTCCGACGATTCAGGACCTGGCAGCCCAGGTGGCCGAGCTGATCGCCGGCTGCCGGTTCGGCCGGCCGCTGCACCGGTTCGACCTGACCATCACCAGCACCGGCGACTCGGACGCCCAGGGCCACGGCACCCAGCACCTGACTTTCCGCAGCGGCCCGGACGGCTCCTTCGTCGAGGAGCTGCTCTACCGCAACCTGCACCCGATGCTCGGCAAGCGCCTGGACCTGTGGCGATTGTCCAACTTCAGCCTCGAGCGGCTGGCCTCCCCGGAGGACGTCTACCTGTTCGTCGGCGTCGCGCACGACAACCCCAGGGACAAGCGCCTTTTCGCGCTGGCCGAGGTCCGCGACCTGCTCATGGTGCGCGACGAGCGCACCGGGGAGGCGACCTATCCTCGGCTCGGGCGGATCGGCCTGCAGGCCCTCGCCGCGATGCGCAGCGCCCTCGCGCAGTATCCCCCGCGGGAGCGGCCGGCGGCCAACCGGCTCGTGCTGTGGGTCCGGCCCACCTGGGACATCCCACCCAGCGACTGGCCGGCGTTGGCAGCCAAGTACGAGACGCTCGCCAGGGGAGCCGGGCTGGACAAGCTCGTGCTGCACGTCCATGTCGACGTGCCCGACGGCTCAGGGGCCACGACGTCCGCTGACAAGGTCATCACCCTCGACGGCATCGGCCGCACAGGCCTGACGATCCGCTACGGCGACCCGGGCCCGAACGCGATCCGCCCGCTCACCCGATACGCGCAGAAGCTCATCACGGCAAAGCGGTTCGGCGCACCGTACCCGTACGAGATCGTCCAGATGCTCACCCCGGCCCCCGACGACGCCTCGCCGTTCCCGCCCGGCGACTTCCAGGAGCTCGAGCTCAGCAACGACGGCGAGACTCTCGTGCCGGTCGACCGTCCCGAGGCGAGCAACTCGGCCCACCTGGTCGTGGGCCTGCTTACCACCTACACCGACACCGTGCCGGAGGGGATGACCCGCGTCGTCATGCTCTCCGACCCCACCCAGGGCCTGGGCAACCTCGCCGAGCCCGAGTGCCGGCGGGTCAACGCCTCGCTCAAGCTCGCCGCGCAGCGCAAGATCCCGGTCGAGTGGTATGCCGTCTCGTCCGGCGCGCTCATCGCGATGGACTCGGGCACCGAGAACATGGACTTCATCGCACTGACCCTGCGCCGGATCATCGAGTTCACCCAGGGCGGCGGCGAGGTCAACATCATCGTCACGGGCATCAACGTCGGTGGTCAGCCATACTGGAACGCCGAGTCGACCATGCTCATGCACACTCGCGGCATCCTGGTCATGACGCCGGCCAGCGCCATGGTCCTCACCGGCAAGCAGGCGCTGGACTTCTCCGGCGCGGTGTCGGCCGACGACAACTTCGGTATCGGCGGCTACGACCGGGTCATGGGACCCAACGGCCAGGCCCAGTACTGGGCCCCCAGCTTTCAGGATGCGTGCCTGCTGCTGCTCTCGCACTACGACTACACGTACGTCGTTCCGGGAGAGCGCTTCCCACGGCGCCGTTCGACGAAGGACCCGCTCGACCGGGATATCCGCTCGTCGGCACACGACGCCGTGGCGGGCACGACGTTCACCCGGGTGGGCGAGGTCTTCGACCATGCGACCAACCCCGACCGCAAGCAGCCCTTCGACATGCGCTCGGTCATGCGCGCGGTGGCCGACACCGACTGCCAGCCGTTGGAACGCTGGCGGCACTGGCAGGGTGCCGACAACTCCATCGTGTGGGACGCGGCGATCGGCGGCATACCCGTCTGCATGATCGGGATGGGTTCGCGCAACGTGCCCCGCAAGGGGTTCGTGCCGGCCGACGGCCCGCCGGCGTGGACGTCGGGGACCCTGTTCCCGCAGGCGTCCCGCAAGACCGCCCGCGCCATCAACGCAACCAGCGGCAACCGCCCGCTCGTCGTCATGGCGAACCTGTCCGGGTTCGACGGCTCTCCGGAGTCCATGCGCAAGTGGCAGCTGGAGTACGGCGCCGAGATCGGCCGGGCCGTGACCAACTTCCAGGGCCCCATCGTCTTCGTCGTCGTCTCGCGTTACCACGGTGGGGCGTTCGTCGTGTTCTCCAAGGCGCTCAACGAGTCGATGGAGATCGCGGCGGTCGAAGGGTCCTATGCCTCGGTCATCGGCGGGGCGCCTGCGGCCGCAACCGTCTTCGCCCGGGACGTCAAGCTGCGCACCGAGAAGGACCCCCGAGTGCAGGAGGCACGGGCTGCGGCGGCGGCCGCCTCGGGCCCGGAGGCTGGGCGGCTGCGGGCCCGGGTCGCGGCGATCTCGACCCAGGTGCGCTCAGAGAAGCTGGGCGAGGTCGCCGACGAGTTCGACTCGATCCACACCATCGAGCGCGCCCTACGGACCGGCTCGGTCGACCGGATCATCGGTGCCGAGCAAATCCGTCCGTGGGTCATCGACGCCCTGGAGCGCGGCATGGCCAGGACGGTCGACGGCTGACCGGGGTACCCCTCGCCAGTGCCCCCAGCCAGTGGTCAGTCGGTGACTTTCAGCACGAGTGCCATCCCCGAGTCACCGGCAGCGCAGCCGGCGAACAGCCCGACGCCGCCGCCGCGGGCCTTCAGCTCGTTGACGAGCTCAGCGATGGAACGCATACCGGTCGGCGCCTGAGGGTGGCCGAAGATGAGGCTGCAGCCGCGCAGGTTCATCTTCTCGAGCGGGAAGCCGGTCATCTTGCTGAAGTAGACGTCGTTGACCGCGAACGGGTTGTGCGTGGTCGCCAGGTCGACCTGCTCGATGGACAAGCCCGCCGTCTCAAGGGCGGACAGTGCGGCCGGCACGGGAGCAGCCGGCATATGGGCCTTCTCGACGCGAGCGATGCCGGTGGCGAGCACCTCGACGACGCCTTCGCCGCCCGAGCGTTCCCGGGCGCGCGACAGCGTGCTGAGCACGACGCCCGCCGAGCCGTCGGCCGGGTGCGTCTGGGTGGCGCCGGTGTGGAACCCGTCCGGCATGACCGTGCGCATCTCGCGGATGGTGTCCAGGTCCACCGGCCGGATACCCTCGTCGGCCTCCAGCGTCACCGTCTTGCGGCCGACCTGGACCTCGACGGGGACCATGTACCGCTTCTGGAACTCACGGTCGTTGGCCAGCGCGCTTGTGTACTGCTCGTAGCGCATGGCCTTGAGGTTGTCGCACTCCTCGCGGCTGATCCCACCCGAGCGGGCCACGTTGTCGGCGGTGACCAGCATGCTGGTGCCGCCCCACGGGTCCTTCGCGAAGCCGTCGAGGGTCCAGTTGGTCAGCAACGGCGCGCCACACGCGGCCGAGGGCTGTGGGTAGATGACCACCGCCCCGTTGCTCATCCGGTCCGAGCAGACCACCAGCTGCAGGTCATCGTCGGACTGGACCTGACCTGCCGCGGCCTGGATCGAAGCGACGGACGTCGCGCAGGCCTGCACGACCATCGGGCCGGAGATATGCGGCGCGCCGATCCGCGCAGCGATGGTCGGAGCGCCGTAGAAGATCTCCGGCATCGGGTTGGTCCACCCATGCACGATCCCCTTGAGCTCGGCCGTGTCGATCCCGCGGTCGGCCAGCGCCCGGGTGGTGACCGCCACGCCCGTGTCGAGAGAGGAGATTTCCGAGATCGTGCCCTGCCAGCGGGCGAACGGCGACGACCAGATGTGCCGGACCGGGAAGGCGACGTTGGTGAACTTCATCGACGGGGCTCCTGACGCTTTGGGAAACGCTGTCACCGGCACGATAGCGCCGTGGACCGCACCCGGGACAGCGGCCGATCCCGCCGGGGCGTCCCGCATTCCGCACAGCGGATTCCGCGCTGCGCGGTCGATTGACACTCCCTCGCGCAAGCCCGACATTCGACTGATCAGGCGTCTTTCTGCCGAAAGGTCCGACGATGAACCTGCGCCAGGCGATCGCCACCCAACCGATGCGGCCGTTCCAGATCCGCGTCATCGTCATCTGCATCTTCCTGGCGTTCGTCGACGGCTTCGAGATCCTCATTGCCGGCTACGTGGCGCCGTTCCTTGCCAAACCCGAGGTGTGGGGCCTGAGCAACGTCGAGACCGGCTGGCTGCTCAGTGCCGGCACCATCGGCTTGGCTGCCGGAGGTATCTTCATCGCGCCGATCGCGGACCGGATCGGGCGACGCGCCCACATCCTCGGCTGCCTGGTGCTCATCGTCGTCGGGATGAGCCTGTCCGCGATGTCCCCGAACTTCCCGTTCCTACTCGTCGTGCGAGCGTTTGCCGGACTGTGGATCGGAGCGCTGCTGCCGAGCGTGAACATCCTCGTCTCGGAGTACTCCTCGGACGTCAGACGCGGCACCGCGATGGGCATCTACGGCATCGGTCTGCCGTTGGGGGCAGCCACCGGTGGGTTCATCTCGACGTTCCTCATCACTGCCTGGGGCTGGCGCGCGCCGTTCTGGTTCGCGACCATCCTCACCGTCGTGCTGCTGTTCGCTGCCTGGCGCTGGCTGCCCGAGTCGATCCACTTCCTGATCGAGAAGCACCCACCGAACGCGCTAGAGACCTACAACACGATCGCCGACCAGCTCGGCTACGAGCGCGCAACCGAGCTGCCCCCGGCATACAGCGAGAAAGCCGGCAAGGTCGCCGTGTCGACGCTCTTCCACGGCGTGCTCGCGAGGCGGACCACGCTGCTGTGGATCGGGTTCTTCTGCCAGTACGCGTCCTTCTACTTCGCCAACACCTGGACCCCCAAGCTGCTCTCGGACGCGACCTCGGATGCGACCCTCGGTGTGCGGGCAGGGGTTCTCGTCTCGGTCGGCGGGGTGGTCGGCGCGCTCGTCTTCGCGTGGCTTGCCAGTAAGGTGCACCCGCGACTGCTCACGGCTGGCTTGGCGTTCTTCGGCGGACTGGTGAGCTTTGGCCTCTACGCGATCTACTTCGGGACCCCTTCCCTCGCCCTCGGCCTCGCCCTTGTCGTCGGCTTCACCACCAACGGCGGCAACGCCGCCTACTACGCGATCAGCCCGCCGGTCTACCCCACCGGCGCTCGTGCGACAGGAGTGGGGTGGATGATCGGGATCGGCCGGATCGGCTCGATCATCGCCCCCGTGGTGGCCGGCTACCTGCTGGCCGCAGCCATCAGCGGCCCGGGCCTCTACCGCATCTTCGGCGTGGTCATCGCCATCGGCGGAGTCATGGTCTACTTCCTGCACCGCAGCTACCGCGGCCAGGAAGAGGATGCCGACAAGGTGGTCGCCCAGATCGCCACGACCGCCCCCACGCACACCCGCTAGGCGGCCGCCTGAGCTTCCGGTGATGCATGCGGACGAGCTCGTGCCGTCCGGAACGGCTGCTCTGCGGCTCCTTGGTCCGTGGGGCATCGTTTGCGGTGCCGGCGAAGCGTTCCCGTGCGGCATACCCCTTCAGTAGGCTGACCTGACATCCCTCGCC
>JBIOUP010000118.1:0-5878 GCA_044867305.1 Dermatophilaceae bacterium | reverse complement strand
ACGAGAGCGGTCGCGAGGATGGTGAGCGAGCCGCCGTTCTCGATGTTGCGCGCGGCGCCGCAGAACTTCTTCGGCGGATAGAGCGCCGCCGAGTCGACACCGCCGGAGAGAATACGCCCGCTGGCCGGGGCGGCGAGGTTGTACGCGCGTCCGAGTCGGGTGATGCCGTCCAGCAGCACAACGACGTCGTGGCCGAGCTCGACCAGCCGCTTGGCGCGTTCGATAGCCAGCTCCGCCACGATCGTGTGGTCATCGGCGGGGCGGTCGAAGGTGGAGGCGATGACCTCGCCCTTGACCGTGCGCTGCATGTCGGTGACCTCTTCAGGCCGCTCGTCGACGAGCACGACCATGAGGTGCACCTCGGGGTTGTTGGTCGTGATCGCGTTCGCGATGGCCTGCAGGATGAGGGTCTTGCCAGCCTTCGGCGGGCTGACGACCAAGCCCCGCTGGCCCTTGCCGATCGGGGAGACCAGGTCGATGATCCGCGTGGTCACGACGTTCGGCGTGGTCTCCAGCCGCAGCCGATCCTGGGGGTAGAGCGGGGTGAGCTTGGTGAACTCCACCCTGGTGCGGGCCTGCTCGGGAGCGAGGCCGTTGACCGAGTCCAGCCGCACGAGGGCGTTGAACTTGGCTCGGTTGCCGCCCGGCGACGTCGGCGGCTCCCCTTCGCGAAGCGCCTTCACCGCTCCGGTGACGGCGTCGCCCTTGCGCAGCCCGTATCGCTTGACCGTGCCCAACGGCACGTACACATCGTTCGCCCCGGGAAGGTAGCCCGAGGTCCGCACGAACGCATAGCTGTCGAGCACGTCGAGGATGCCGGCCACGGGCACCAGGACGTCGTCCTCGGCAATCTGCACGTCCTGCTCGGCGAGGTCCGGCCCAGCCAGCCCGCCTTGGGTTCGGCCCCGCTTGCGGTCACGGCTGCGCTGGCGGTTGCGACGGCGGCCACCCTGACGGCCGTCGCCGTCGTCGTCGTAGCGCCCGCCGTGGTTGCGGAACTGGCCCTGCCGGTTGTCGGTGCCCTGGCGCTCTTCGCCGAAGCGGTTGTCGCCTGAGCGGTTCTCGCCTGAACGGTTCTCGCCTGAACGGTTCTCGCCTGAGCGGTTATCGCCGCCCTGGCGGTTCTCCCAGCCTCGGCGGTTCTCGCGGTAGTCCCGGTTGTCCGCCGACTGGCGGTTGTCTGCCGGTTGGCGGTTGTCCCGGTATTCGCGCCGTTCGCCCGTCTGGCCGGCGCCGCCGTCCTGTCGTTCCCAGCTCTGGCGGTCCTGGGTCGACGCCTCGGCGCGGGGGGCCTCGGGCGCGGTCTGCTCGATCGCGGTGCTGGGCTGCTCGAACGAGCCGTTGTGCCCAGCCCGGTCACCTGTTGGGCCCTGCGCAGGGGCGCCGACAGGGGCGTGGTCCGCGGGCCCGCCGTCCCTCGGCGATCCTGTCGGGGACCCGCTGGGGTCGGCCCCCTGGGGTCGGTCGGACTGGCGCGCGGCGATCGCCGCGACGAGCTCGTCCTTGCGCATTCTCCCGATTCCGGTGATTCCGAGCCCGGACGCGAGTCCCTTGAGCTCTGCAACGTTCATGCCGGAGAGCCCGCGTCGGGACGGTTGAGACGCGTCGAGCGCGATCTCGGTGGTGTCTGTCACGAAGGTCCTTCTCCCTCGTCTGTCGGCGAGCCGTGCTAAGGCCGCCGCTATGAAGGCCAGCGACTGCTGGCCGATAAGGTGCCACGGTTGACGCGCATGCACGTCGGGCGGCGAGTCAACTGCCGCGCGTGGAGGGGTTGCTACTCGAGAGGCGGTGCTGATGGTCCTGCCCCGCGGTGCACTGCCAATGTAACACCAATCGACGCGTGTTCATGCCAGCTTCTCGCCGTTATTCGTGCAGGTCACCCAGCGACGACGCTCGCGCCATACGCCGGTATGCCGGGCACCCGGCGCAGCCACTCGCCCGCAGCACCCGGCAGGACCACCCCGGCGGCCCGGTCGGCCGTCGTGAGCACAAGGACACTGGGGCCGGCACCGGAGATGAACGCGGCATGCCCCCGTCCCCGAAGCTGGTCGACCAGCTCCATCGACGCGGCATACGAGGGTCTGCGCGCCTCCTGATGCAGCCAGTCGCGAGTTGCCGGCAGAAGCAGGTCCGGTCGCCTCGTTGCCGCCTCGACGAGCAGGGCAGCGCGTGCGCTGTTCGATGCGGCGTGCCGAAGGGGCACCCGGTCGGGTAGCAGGGCACGGGCCGTGTGGGTGGCAAGCGTAGCTTCGGGAACGAACGCCACCGCGGTCACTGCCGGATGGAGCGGGAGCTGGACCGTCATGGTCCCGGGGGGTTGGTCCTGGCCCACCTCGTCGAACCACGAGAGCGTCATGCCTCCGTAGACCGTGGCCGAGGCATTGTCGGGATGGCCCTCCAGGTCGCTGGCGATGCCACACGCCCAGGCCAGGTCGACGGCAATCGGGTCGCCAGGGCGGACCGGGTCGATCGCGGCATATGCGCAAAGTCCTTGTGCTGCAATGACTCCGGCCACGATGGCCGTGGCGGAGCTGCCCAGGCCGCGCCCGTGTGGCACCGCGTTGCGCGCCACGATATGCAGGCCGGTGGGCGCCGCGACGCCCAGCTGCTCGAAGGCGCGGCGCATGGAGCGGTACACCAGGTGGGACTCATCGCGCGGCACCCCGTCGGCGCCGCTGCCCTCCACGTCAATGCGCAGCCCAGGCTCAGCGGTGACGACGAAGTCCACTTCATCCCATATGCCGAGGGCCAGCCCGATGCAGTCGAACCCGGGTCCCAGGTTGGCGCTGCTCGCCGGGGCGCGCACCCGGATCGCCGCCCCCACCGGGATGGTTGCCACGACCTGCCTAGTCCGCCAAGCCAAGTGCGGCCGCCGCCGAGTAGGCATCGACCGGGATGCGGACCGGGCGCACCTCGGACCCGTCGGCCTGGCGCAGCGCCCACTGCGGGTCCTTGAGGCCGTGTCCGGTCACCGTGCACACCACCCGTGCGCCCGGGGGAAGCGCCCCGGCCGCATGACCGCGCAGCAGCCCGGCCACCGACGCGGCCGAGGCCGGCTCGACGAAGACGCCCTCCTTGGCCGACAGGATCCGGTGTGCGGCCAGAATCTGCTCGTCGCTCACCGCCTCAATCCGCCCCCCGGAGGCGTCGCGCGCCTCGAGCGCCTGGGCCCACGAGGCCGGGTTGCCGATCCGGATGGCCGTCGCGATGGTCTCCGGGTCCTCGACCGGGTGCCCCAGGACGATCGGTGCGGCACCCTGCGCCTGGAAGCCCCACATCCGGGGGCAGTGCGTGGCTGGCCCACCTTCTGCCGCCGGCCCGACGGCACCGGGCGTGCCCTCGGCATACTCGCGGTAGCCGCGCCAGTACGCCGTGATGTTGCCGGCGTTGCCGACCGGCAGGCAGTGCACGTCGGGGGCATCCCCGAGGGCATCGACGATCTCGAACGCCGCCGTCTTCTGTCCCTCGATGCGCGCCGGGTTCACCGAGTTCACCAGCTCGACCGGATAGGCCTCGGCCAACTTGCGCGCCACGGTGAGGCAGTCGTCGAAGTTCCCTTCGACCTGCAGCAACGTGGCCCCGTGGGCGACCGCCTGGCTGAGCTTGCCCATCGCGATCTTGCCGTCCGGCACGAGCACCGCGCACGTCATCCCGGCCTTCGTGGCGTAGGCCGCGGCACTGGCGCTGGTGTTGCCTGTCGAGGCGCAGATGACCGCCCGGGCCCGGTGCCTGGCTGCCAGCGAGATCGCGGTCGTCATGCCGCGGTCCTTGAACGAGGCGGTCGGGTTGATGCCCTCCACCTTCAGGTAGACCTCGGCTTCGACCAGCCTGGACAGGTATGCCGCGTGCACGAGAGGGGTGCCCCCCTCCAGCAGCGTGATGACCGGCGAGCCTTCGAGCATGGGCAGCCGCTCGGCATACTCACGGATCACCCCGCGCCACTGCCTCGCCACCTCAGAGACCTTCCACGCGCAGGACCGAGGTGACCCCGCGCACGACGGGCAATGCCGCAAGCGCATCGACGGTCGCGGCCAGCGCCGACTCCAGGGCCATGTGGGTCACCACAACCAGGTCAGCACCAGCGTCGTTGTCCTCGGCTGACGTCGCGTCGCGGCGGTGCGTCGCCAGCTGTTGGCGCACCGTCTCGATGGACACGTCGTGGTCGGCGAACGCCCGGGCGACCTGGGCGAGCACGCCAGGACGGTCCGCCACGTCGAGGCTGATGTGGTAACGGGTGCGCGCCTGACCGATGTCGAGCACCGGAAGGTCGGCGTAGGCGCTCTCGCCCGGGCCTCGGCCTCCGCCGACCCGATGGCGCGCCACAGCCACCACGTCGCCGAGAACCGCACTGGCAGTAGGGTCCCCACCGGCGCCCTGACCGTAGAACATCAGCGGGCCGGCTGCCACCGCCTCCACGAAGACGGCGTTGAACGCCTCGCGGACCCCGGCCAGCGGGTGGCGCCTCGGGATCATGGCCGGATGCACCCGGACCGACACACCGGGGGGCTCGCCGTCCTCCGGGTCGGTGCGCTCGCAGATGGCCAGCAGCTTGACGACGCAGTCCATGTCCCTGGCGGCCTGGATGTCGGCCGCGGAGACGTCCGCGATGCCCTCGCGGTAGACGTCCTTGCCGGCCACTCTGGTGTGGAAGGCGAGCGAGGCGAGGATCGCGGCCTTGGCGGCAGCGTCGAAGCCCTCGACATCGGCTGTCGGGTCAGCTTCGGCGTACCCCAGGGCCTGGGCCTGGGCAACCGCGTCGACGAAGCCCGCGCCGGTCGACTCCATCTTGTCCAGCACGTAGTTCGTCGTGCCGTTGACGATGCCGATGACCCGCCGGACGCTGTCCCCGGCAAGGGACTCGCGCAGCGGACGCAGCAGGGGGATCGCCCCGGCCACGGCTGCCTCGAAGTAGAGGTCCACACCGTACTTGGCGGCCGCGGCATACAGCGCTGGGCCGTCCTCGGCGAGCAGTGCCTTGTTCGCGGTGACGACCGAGGCGCCGTGCGCCATGGCGCTCAGGATGAGCGAGCGGGCCGGCTCGATGCCGCCGATGACCTCCACGACGACATCGGCTCGTGTGACCAGCTCGGCGGCATCGGTGGTGAACAGCTCGGCGCTCACTCCGGTGGCGCTGCGGTCACGACCAGCACGCCGCACGGCAATGCCGGCGATCGCCAGCCGAGCGCCGACCCGGGCCTGCAGGTCCGCTGCGTGCTGGGTCAGCAGCCTGGCGACGGCAGCGCCGACCACCCCGCACCCCAGCAGGGCAAGCCGGACCGCGTCGTCGCCACCTGCCAACTCCTCGTTCTCCACCGCATCCCATCCCACCACGTCGGGTACCCGTTGCTAGCTCACGTCGAGGGCGAGCAGGTCCTGCACGGTCTCTCGCCGGATGAGCAGCCGCGCCGCGCCGTCTCGAACCGCCACGACGGGGGGCCGGGGGGTGTGGTTGTACTGGCTGGCCAGGCCCCGGCAGTAGGCGCCGGTGCCCGGCACGGCGATGAGGTCACCTGGTGCGACGTCGCCGGGGAGGAACTCGTCCTTCACGACGATGTCCCCACTCTCGCAGTGCTTGCCGACCACCCGGGTGAGCACCGGTGCCGCACCGCTCGTGCGACTGGCCAGCGCGCACGAGTAGTCGGCGTCGTAGAGCGCCGAGCGGATGTTGTCGCTCATCCCGCCGTCCACGGAGACATACAACCGCACGCCCCCGGCGTCGAGGCGCACCGGCTTGACCGTGCCCACCTCGTAGAGAGTGAAGGTGCTCGGCCCGGCGATTGCCCGCCCGGGCTCGATCGAGATCCTCGGGATCGCCAAACCCCGCGTGCGGCACTCACGCTCGACGATCTCAGCCATGCCCGCGGCGAGGTGCTTGGGC
>JBIOUP010000117.1:0-11741 GCA_044867305.1 Dermatophilaceae bacterium | reverse complement strand
ACCTCGCTCATCTCCGACGCCGAGCACGCGCCATCCGTCGCCCTAGATGCCTCCCGTGTTCAACGTCAACGCTTCCCACTTGCACGGCGACGGGCGTTTCGATGCGCCTGGGACTTGAACAGACTTCTGGGAGGTTGCACTGCCTCATCGACCTCGATTCGCACCGCAAGAGCCGGGGGATCGACCAGACCGAGGCCGTATGACTCGATACGGAGGCGACGACCACCGAGCCGCTCGATGTCCCGCCGATCCGCGGACAGCTCAGCTGCGACGTTTTCGCCCTTCAGTGCGAGCAAGGACCCACCTGCCTCGAGCAACGGGAGACACCACATCGCCAGAGTGCCCAGGGGAGCGACGGCTCGAGCGGTGGCGTGACGGGCCCGGATCTTTCCCCAGAGCGAGTCCGCGCGGCCGTTATGCAGAACCACATTGCTCAGCGCCAGGTCTCCGATGGTTCTCTGCAGCCACCTGGCCCGCCGTTGAAGGGGCTCGATTAGTCCTATTCGCAAATCGGGCCGGGCGATCGCCAAGACGAGGCCTGGGAATCCAGCACCGGAGCCGACGTCGAGCACGTCGGAGTCGGGAGCGAAACCGGGTGCGATCACTGCGCAGTTCATGACGTGACGGTCCCAGAGTCGAGGTGCCTCACGCGGTCCGAGCAAGCCATGCTCGATGCCAGTGTCGGCGAGCAAGCGCACGTACTCCTCAGCGAGCACCAGACGCGGCCCGAAGACGGCGCCGGCCAGAGCAGGGGTCAGGGGTACCTCGCGGGCTGCATCGCGGGGCATCGGCCGCAGCTACTCGACTGTTTGGCTTTGTTTCACGTGAAACATCGGCCTCTACGCCGGCATGATCACTATGTGGCGATGCGGGTCGACGCCTTCCGAGTCCGAGACCAGACCCGCCGCCGTTACTTCGTCGTGGACAACCTTGCGTTCGAACGCCGTCATGTTCGGGAGTGCCTTCTGTTGACCGGAGTCTCGCACCTCGGCGATTGCTGTGCGCGCTAACTGAAGTAGGCTCGACCGCCGCTCGGCCCGAAACCCCGCGACATCCAGCATCAGTCGGCTGCGTTCTCCGGTGGCTGTCTGCACCGCTAGGCGAGTCAGTTCCTGCAGGGCCTCGAGAACTCGCCCGTCAGGTCCGACAAGTCGACGAGGAACCCGTCCCTCTTCCGAGTCGACGATGGCGACTGCCGCTCGGTCGCCGTCAACGTCGACATCGATGTCGCCGTCGAGGTCGGCGATGTCCAACAACCGCTCGAGGAAGTCAGCCGCCACTTCGCCCTCACGCTCCAGTTGCTGGATGCGGGGGCCGCGACCTTTGGCCGGCCAGGCAGCGGGGGTCGCGTCGGACCCTTCCTCGTCGGAGGCCAGATGATCTTCCTGGCCGTTGCGGTCCCGTTCCTCCAGGGAGGTCTGCCCAACGGTGGTCGGCCCTGCCTGGGCCGTCCCCTCCGAGGTGTTGCGGTCCCGTTCGGCCGCCAGGGAGGTCTGCCCAACGGTGGTCGGCCCTGCCTGCGCCGTCCCCTCCTGGCTCTGCGATCCGTCCTCTCCGGTGAGTTCCACCCCGGAGCTGGAGGCGGCCGGCGACGCCTCCCACTCACTGAGCGCGTCGTCCGACGCCGGCCCCGGCTCGCTCGCCGATTCCAAGGCATCCCCAAGTTCCGGGCGCCAGGGGCCGGCCTCAGGGGGCGCCTGCTCTTGGTCTGGCGCTTCGGCTCCCCCGTGAGAAGGACCCGCGCTGTGCTGCGCTACGCCGGCTGTGCCAGGCGTCGGTGATCCGGCCGGGTCAAACCCCACGCTGGCGTTCGGGACGTCCACCCATCCGGAAATGCCACCGGCCGCTTCGCGGCTCTCGTCAGATGAGGCGCTCAGCTCGCCGGCCCGTGCTCCCGTCGGTCCAACAGCGGCGTCCTCCCGATAGGCCCTGTTCTCGAGGCCCACCATCTCGTCGGTGGTGACCCTCACCTCTCTCCCCTCACGATCGGGCTCCTCCTCGATCCGCGCGTGGGAACCTGGTTCGTCGAGGCGCTCTGCTGGCATACCAGCCTGGTCAGCCATCTACCCGCTCCTGTCGTCCATCGCCCGGCGCTGCCGGGGCTTGCCTGAGTTGTATCGAATGCCCACGCCAGTCCGCGGACCTGGGCTCGGGCCGTGTCCGGGCTCCGAGCAGTGCCATCGCGTGCGTCTTCGACTCATACATCTGTTATCGCAGACCTGCGATCACCGTCAGGTCGAGTCCTGGGGTCCACGGTCCTGTGGTGCGGAGGCACCTGAACTCGGACCCGAGGCCGCCGAGCCGGCCGCCTTTCCGCTCGGGCGAGTAGAGGATGCTCTAGGCGGCCCGGCCTTCTTTGCCCGCTTCTTGCTCATCGGCTGCTGGCGTTGGCGTGGGGCCACCGCATCGTCGTCCACGGCCGCCGGGGCGTCAGCCGGCGCACCGTCGGTGCTGTCGGTCTCGATCCCTTTGAGGCTGAGCCTCTGGAACGACTTGCCCTTGCGTTCCCGTCGAGCCTGCAGGTCGCGCTCGGCTTGCGACCCCGGAGCGGGCATGCGCCGGATGACGTAGAACTGCTGGCCCATGGACCAGAGGTTGGTGGTGAGCCAGTACAGCAGCACACCGATCGGGAAGTTGATCCCTGAGATCGCAAAGAAGATCGGCATCAGGTAGAGGATGATCTTCTGCTGGCGCATGAACGGGTTGTCAAGCGCCGCATCCGGCATGTTCTTGCGCATCAACTGGCGCTGCGTCGTGAACGTGGTCAGCGACATCAAGATGATGAGCACGACCGTGAGGACCTTGGTCGCGGTGTTCGGCGCGTTGACAAAGGTCGCCGAGAGTGGTGCACCGAGGATCGTCGACGACTCGATCTCGGCCGCAATGGCTGGCGTGATGGGTCCGATCGGCGCGTGCGTGCCCTCGGCAATCCCCTTGAGGTTGTTGAGCACCTGGAAGAGCGCGAAGAAGAACGGCGACTGCAGCAAGATCGGCATGCACGAGGAAAACGGGTTGGTCCCCGTTCGCTTGTACAGCTGCATCGTCTCCTGAGTCATCGCCTGGCGGGACTCAGGGTCGGTCTTGCCCTTGTACTTGGCCTGGATCTTCTGCATCTCCGGCTGGATGAGCTGCATCCGACGAGACGCGTGAATCTGCTTCACGAAAAGCGGGATCAGGACGATCCGGACGACGATCGTCAACCCGACGATCGACAGGGCCCAGGACCAGCCACCACCGATCCCGATGAAGGCGAACGCCTTCTGCCAGGCCAGCATGACCCACGCTTCGCCCCACATGATTGGCGCGAGCAGCGTGTTGAAGAACTCGACCACAGTCGTCCTTGCTCGTGTGGCGAGACTCTCGTCTCACCTGGTGGACGGCGGCTTCGGTATGCCGGGGAACCGCCGCGGTGGGTCAGGTGGCGGTGCCCGTGCGCCGCAACCGCCGATCGTGGGTGTGCGCCGGAGGCCGCCGCACTGGCTCCCTCGGCGGAACGTGGTCGACGCCGCCGGGGTTCCACGGATGACATCGCACCAGCCGCCGGGCAGCCAGCCACGTCCCCCGCACCACCCCGAAGCGGGTCAGTGCCGTCACGGCATACGCCGAACACGACGGGTAGAAGCGGCACTGCTGCGCAAGCATCGGAGACAGCACCAGCTGGTAGACCCGGATGACCCAGACGAGCGGTACCGCGAGCAGCTGCGTTGCACTCCTGCGCGGCTCGTGGGGGTCGCTGATTGGCTCGTTCACCGCGCAGCCCCAGCCACTGCGTGGCTCAACAACCGAGTCAACTCGGCTCCGAGCTGCACCGACGTCGCTGCGCCGGCATCGCGATTGGCCCGAACCACAACATCAGTGCCGCCTGGCAGCACACCAAGGCGGTCGGCCATGAGCGCACGCAGCCGACGCTTGGTTCGGTTGCGCACAACGGCGCCGCCCACCGCCTTGGACACGACGAAGCCGACCCGCGCCGGTGCTTGGGAGTCGCTAGCCGGCCGGTTCACATGAACGACGAGCATCCTGCCACTGCGGCGTGACCCACTCGGCCCGCGGACCGTTGCCCGAAAGTCTGCGGGCGACCGCAACCGGTGTGGTGCCGGCAGCATTCCGCGGCCTCAGGCAGACAACTCGGAGCGACCCTTGCGGCGTCGGGCTGCCACGATCGCGCGACCGGCCCGGGTGCGCATCCGCAGCCGGAACCCGTGCGTTTTGGCACGGCGACGGTTGTTCGGCTGGAAGGTGCGCTTGCTCACGTGTGGTCTCCGGGTGTCAAACGGTGTAGTCCGCACATGATGCGGACGGCACGGGTGGGGCGGCGACTGCGAAGGCGTATGCCGGTCGCAATCGTAAGCCCGCGCGGCGGCACGGACAGGCGAAAACGGCCGGTGAGACGGTCCCCGCAAAGGGTACGGGACCCTTCGTGGAGGGGTCAAACCACCGACTGGCGCTCCCGCCGCCGCACCGGCAGCCGACGTCAAACGCCCCCCAAAATCCCGACAGGACACGGCCCGAGGGAAGGTGTACTCTCTCCACTTGCCGTGCCAGCGAGAGCTCACCCACTGGGGTGCTGCCCTACTCACGGGCATTGTTCACATCTGTGGACAACCCTGTGGATGACATCCGCGTAAGTTCCGTCAGCCGGGACGAGCGCGAGGACCAGACCGTAGGACAGGGGAACCAGCGTGGCGGACGGCGACAGCGATTTCGACAGCATCTGGCGACGCACTCTGCAGGCGCTTGACGCGCAAGGACTGACCTCGAGCGAACGGGCATTCGTCGCGCTGGCCCACCTCGTCGCCGTCGTGGATCAGAACGCGGTCATGACCGTCCCCAACGAGTACACCAAAGGCATCCTCGAGCACCGCGTCCATGAGCCGGTTGTCCGCGCGCTGAGCGCGCAGCTCGAGCGCGAAGTGCGCCTAGCCGTCACGGTTGACGCGAGCCTGGAGGATGCTCCCCTTGACGAGCCGCCTGGACCGTCCCCACTGCCGCAGACGCCGGACTCCTTGCGCACCGAGCGCTTCGCAGCGGAGCCCCCGGGATCGGGTCACCAGAACGGACACCCCCAGACTCGACGCGATGCGGCCGAGAGCGAACGCACCCGGCTCAACCCCAAGTACACCTTCGAGACGTTCGTCGCGGGAGCCAACAACCGGTTCGCACACGCCGCTGCTAGTGCCGTCGCCGAGGCGCCTGCCAAGGCGTACAACCCGTTGTTCATCTACGGCTACTCAGGGTTGGGCAAAACGCACCTGCTTCACGCGATCGGCCACTACACCCGCAGCCTTTACCCCCACGTGCGGGTGCGCTACGTCAACTCCGAAGAGTTCACCAACGAGTTCATCAACTCGATCCGGGACGATCGCACGAGCACGTTCCAAAGCCTCTACCGGGACGTCGACGTCCTGCTGATCGACGACATCCAGTTCCTGGCCGGGAAAGTGCAGACCCAGGAGGAGTTCTTCCACACCTTCAACGCCCTGCACAACGCCAACAAGCAGGTCGTCATCACCTCGGACCTGCCACCCAAACGGCTGACCGACTTCGAGGGCCGGCTGCGGTCCCGGTTCGAGTGGGGACTGATTACCGATGTTCAGGTGCCCGACCTGGAGACCCGAATCGCGATCCTGCGCAAGAAGGCGATCCAGGAGCGCATGACGGCGCCGGACGAGGTCCTCGAGTACATCGCCAGTCGGATAACGTCCAACATTCGTGAGCTGGAGGGCGGCCTCATCCGGGTAACCGCCTTCGCCAGCCTCAATCGGAACCCGGTGGACCTGGCCCTCACCGAGACCGTCCTTAAGGACGTCGTTCCCAGCCCGGACGCGGTGCAGATCTCGGTGGCGACCATCCAGCGGGAGACGGCCAACTACTACAGTCTCACGATCGATGACCTGTGCGGCGCCTCGCGCTCCCGCCAGCTGGTCATTGCGCGCCAGATCGCCATGTACCTGTGCCGCGAGCTCACCGAGATGTCGTTGCCGAAGATCGGGCAGGCTTTCGGAGGACGCGATCACACCACGGTTATGCACGCAGACCGCAAGATTCGCGACTTGATGCGTGAACGCCGGACGATCTACAACCAAGTCACCGAATTGACCGCCCGAATCCGCCAGCAAAGCAGTTGAGTTGACACCGATGGCATTCGCGAGTGGTCAGTAGGTGCTGTTATTCGGCGCCTCCATAACCGCATTGTCTGCCCACTCATCGCTCAAGACTCCGGTTGGCCGTGCCTGGGAGCGCCGTGCCTGGGAGCCGGGGTGCCTGGAGCCGGGGTGCCTGGAGCCTGGGTGCCTCGGAGCCTGGGTGTGGGTGGGCGCCTGGGTGCATCGAAGCCTGCGCCTCTGTGGACAAACCGCATGGCACTGTCTCCGCTGAAACCGCTTAATCCGGGAAGTTCGGCTTCGTTATCCCCACCCTCCTGTGGATATCTGTGGACAAGGGGCATTGACGGTGTGGACACGCCCGTGCGTCGCGCTCACCTGCTGTGGAAGATGAGGCGGTGTCCTCGGTATACCCAGCTGCATACCGAACCTCATCCCCAGCACTGCACCTGCCTTGACCTGCCCAGACAGCGCTTATCCACCACATCCACAGCACCGACGACGACGACGAGATCCCTATCTGATTCGACCGCACCGACAACACCATTCCCGACCAGCCGTGCTGCCTGGTATCACATGCACGTAAGTACTAGGGTGGAAGACTCCCGGGACGGCTTGCCCCGGGTATGCCGGTGTGCGCCGCGCAGTGCGCGGGCACCCAGGAGCCGGTGCCTGAACAAGCTGGAGACGACGTGAAGTTTCGGGTTGAGCGCGACGTGCTGGCCGATGCTGTGACGTGGGTCGCCCGGGGGCTGCCGGCACGACCGCCTGTACCGGTTCTGGCCGGGGTCCTGCTGGTCGCCGAGGCAGAAGGCACCATCACGCTCTCGGCCTTCGACTACGAGATGTCCGCCAAGGTGACGGTGCCGGCGGAGGTCGACGAACCGGGCACCGCACTCGTCCTCGGCCGCCTGCTCTCGGACATCTGCCGCAACCTGCCCGCCCGCCCCGTCGAGGTGGCCACCACCGGCAACAAGATCGAGGTGACGTGCGGCGCGAGCCGTTTCAGCCTGCTGCTCATGCCGGCCGACGAATACCCGACGCTGCCGGCCACGCCGGAGCAGACCGGCACGATCCCCGGTGACCTGTTCACCCAAGCGGTGACCCAGGTGGCGGTAGCAGCAGACCGGGGCGACACCTTGCCCATCCTCACCGGCGTGCGCATGCAGATCGACGGGGAGAAGCTCACCCTGCTGGCCACTGACCGCTACCGCCTTGCCATGCGCGAGCTCACATGGCATCCAGGACACCCGGAGGTCAGCCACATCGTGCTCGTGCCGGCTCGCCAGCTCACCGACACCGCGAAGGCCCTGGGGGCCTCCGGATCGGTGGAGCTCGCGATCGGCGGCCATGCCGGCGGCGACGGGTTGATCGGGTTCGAAGCCGGTCAGCGTCGCGCCACCACCCGGCTGCTGGACGGCGAGTATCCCAAGGTCACCTCCATCTTCCCCACGTCGATCGACACGGAGGCCGTCGTCAAGACCTCCGACCTTGTCGATGCCGTGAAACGGGTGGCCTTGGTGGCCGAACGCAACAGTCCGGTCCGGCTGAAGTTCACCGACGGCCAGCTGACCATCGACGCCGGCACCGGTGAGGACGCCCAGGCCACCGAAGCGGTCGAGGCAACCCTCACCGGCCCGGAGTTGGAGATCGCCTTCAACCCGCACTTCCTGCTCGACGGGCTGGGAGCCGTCGGCACGGCATACACCCGGCTGTCGTTCACCCAGCCCAGCCGTCCGGCAGTGATCAGCGGTCAGCCCGACATCGACGCCGAGCCGGACAGCTCCTACCGCTACGTGCTCATGCCGGTCCGTTTCGCCGTCTGACCGGCGGGTATGCCGTCAGGCAGACCAGGGCGGCCCGCCCGCGCCGGCGAGAGAAAGGGTCACACCATGCAGCTTGGTTTGGTTGGTCTGGGCCGGATGGGGGCCAACATGCGAGAGCGGATCCGCCGCGCCGGGCACGAGGTGGTCGGGTATGACTTCAATCCCGAGGTCCGCGACGCGGCGAGTCTGCCCGAGATGGTCCGGGCCTTGGCAGCACCGCGGGTCGTGTGGGTCATGGTGCCGGCCGGGACACCGACTCGCGAGACCATCGCCCAGCTTGCTGGGCTGTTACAGGAGGGCGACCTGGTCATCGATGGCGGGAACTCGCACTTCCTCGACGATGGCGAGAACGCCAAGCTGTTGGCATCCGACGGGATCGGCTACCTGGACTGTGGGGTGTCGGGGGGCATCTGGGGGCTGGAGAACGGCTATGGCCTCATGGTCGGCGGATCGGCGGAGTGGGTGGAGGCGGCCATGCCGATCTTCGACGCCCTGCGCCCGGAAGGCCCACGCGACGAGGGCTTCGTGCATGCCGGCGAGGTCGGCGCCGGACACTACACGAAGATGGTCCACAACGGCATCGAGTACGGACTGATGGCAGCCTACGCCGAGGGCTACGAGCTGTTGGCGAAGAAGGACATCGTCAAGGACGTCCCGGGAGCCTTCAAAGCATGGAGCCGGGGTACCGTCGTGCGTTCCTGGCTGCTGGACCTCATGGTCAAGGCGCTCGAGGAGAACCCGACGTTGGACGGAGTGTCCGACTACACCGTCGACTCCGGAGAAGGACGCTGGACCGTCGAGGAGGCTCTGGCGCTCTCGGTGCCGATGCCGGTCATCAGCGCATCACTGTTCGCCCGCTTCGCCTCACGGCAGGACATCTCCCCGAGCATGCAAGCTGTCGCGGCGCTCCGTGGCCAGTTCGGCGGGCATGAGGTGATGACGATCGAGGAGGGCGAACGGCTGCGTCGGCAGGGAGCGCCGGGTCCCGCCCATGAAGTGGCCCAGGCCGACAAGCCTCTGGCCGCCGGCACCGGGAAGGTGTCCGAGCTGGAGGCAGCCAGGGAGAAGGGGCGCGCGGCCGCCGCTGCAGGTCCGTCCTCCGGATCCGGCACGACCTCGTGACCTTGGCCGTGCTTCGTCGTGCCTGCTGATGCTGTTGCGGCCGCATCGTCACTGCCGCATCGTCACTGTCACGCACATCGTCACCGTGACGCGTGAATGGGGCGGGTGACCCGCGGAATGCATGTGCGGCACCTGTCTCTCGTCGACTTCCGCTCATATGCCCTCGCCGAGCTCCCGTTCGCGCCGGGCCTGACGACGATCCTCGGACCCAACGGACAAGGCAAGACCAACCTCGTCGAAGCCATCGGGTACGTAGCCACGCTGGCCAGCCACCGGGTCGCAACCGACCAGCCCCTCGTGCGGTTCGGGGCCCACCATGGCGTCGTTCGGGCCATGGTCGTGCGCCATGGACGGGAGACGCTGGTCGAGCTCGAGCTCAACCCGGGCCGCACTAACCGGGCTCGGTTGAACCGCTCCCCGGTGCCGCGACCCCGAGACGTGCTCGGCGCGTTGCGCAGCGTGCTGTTCGCCCCTGAGGACCTCGGTCTGGTCAAGGGCGAGCCCGCCGGACGGCGTGCCTTCCTCGACGACCTGCTCGTCGCGCGCGCGCCCCGATGGGCGGGGGTACGCAGCGACTACGAACGAATCCTCAAGCAGCGCAACGCGTTGCTGAAGTCCGCTGCTCCGGTGCTCCGCCCGGGGTCACGCCGGCCGCGGGCCCGCGCACCCGAGGAGCCACCGGATGCCGCAGCGGCATCCGCCTTGCACACCCTGGACGTGTGGAACACCCATCTGGCCCAGGTCGGCGCCCAGCTGTTGCACGGCCGACTGCGTCTGCTGAGCGACCTCGATCCTTACCTGCGCAGGACCTACCATGCCGTGAGCGCCGCAGAGGCGAGCGTCAGTGCGCAGTACCGGGGGAGCCTACGCGAGGCCGTGAGCGCGGCGATCGCCCAGGGTGAGGTGCCCAGCGCCGAGGCGCTGAACCAGGCGCTGCTGCTTTCCTTCGAGGACGCACGCGCCCAGGAGCTGGAGCGCGGGGTCACGCTGGTCGGCCCGCACCGCGACGAGCTCGTGTTGGCCCTCGGACCCATGCCGGCCAAGGGCTATGCCAGCCACGGGGAAGCCTGGTCGCTCGCGCTGGGCCTCAAGCTGGCGGCATACCAGCTGCTGCGGGACGACCTCGGCGAAGACCCGGTGCTCGTCCTGGACGACGTGTTCGCCGAGCTCGACACCGGCCGGCGCGAGCGGCTTGCCGACCTGGTATCCGGGTGCGAGCAGGTCATCGTCACCGCCGCGGTCGAGGCCGACGTGCCCATGGTGTTGCGCGAGGCTGGCACGATGTATGCCGTGTCGCTCGGTGAGGTGCAACGTGTCGCCTGAGATGGGCTTGCCGACCCAGGGCGACCGGCCGGTCCTTGCGGACACCGAGGCTGAACAGACCGGTGGACCGGACCCGGCGGTGGCCTCCCGCGCAGCGCTGGCGCGCGCCCGGCAGGTGGCCCGTGAGCGGGGCTTTCGACCTGGGATGAAGCCCGCACGGCGGCCGCGAGCGCCGGAACAGCGACGGTCCGGACCGGACCAGGACGGACGCGACCCGGCCCTCATCGGCGAGCAGTTGGGCCGGCTACTGGCCGAGCGAGGCTGGCAGGCAGACGTCGCAGTGGGGTCGGTGACCGGGCGCTGGCCGCAGATCGTGGGAGCCGACGTGGCTGCGCACGTGCAGCCGATCGCGTTCGAAACCGGGGTGCTCACTGTGCAGGCCGAGTCGACGGCGTGGGCCACCCAGATGCGGCTGCTGGCCTCCAACCTGCTCGGTCGGGTGGCCGAGGAGGTCGGCGCCGGCACGGTTACCGAGCTGGTGGTGCTGGGGCCGGCGGCGCCCCGCTGGAGCCGCGGCCGCCGTCGGGTCGCCGGACGCGGTCCCCGGGACACCTACGGCTGAGCACCGATGTCCCGCGACGAAGTCCTCATCACGCCCGCCGAGGTGGCTCGTCGCCTCGGTGACGTCATCTTGCTGGACGCGCGCTGGCGCTTGGAGGATCCAGCTGGCGCCGGACTCGAGCGGTATGCCGTCGGGCATCTTCCGGGGGCGCGGTTCCTCGACCTGGAGACTGTACTGACCCGCCATACCGGCGACCCGCGCGACGGGCGGCATCCGCTGCCCGACCCACCGACCCTGGAAGCGGGCCTGGGCGCTTGTGGCGTCGACCCGGCGCGACTGCTCGTCGTGTACGACGAGGCCGGCAGCTATGCCGCCGCCAGGGCGTGGTGGGTGCTGCGCTGGGCCGGGCTGACTGTGCGGGTGCTGGACGGCGGCATCGACGCATGGACCGCGTGGGGTGGTGCGCTCGACACCGGTGAGATGGCCGTCGAGCCGACCCGCCTGTCGCTCACGACCGGGCAGCTGGCCACAGTGTCCACGGACGGGGCGGCCGACGCCCCCCGGACCGGGACGCTCGTCGACGTGCGGGCGCCCGAGCGCTTCCGCGGTGACGTCGAGCCGATCGACCCGGTTGCCGGGCACATTCCCGGGGCGGTCAATGTCCCCGTTCAGGGCCTTTTCGACGAGGCGGGCCGGCTGCCGGACGAGGCGACCTTGCGCAAGCGGTTCGGTGCCGCGCTGGACAGGCAGCCTGTCACGGCATACTGCGGGTCGGGCGTTTCGGCCGCGCAAGCCGTCCTGGCGCTGGAGTCGCTCGACATCGACGCGGCGCTGTACCCCGGCTCGTGGTCGGCGTGGTGCAAC
>JBIOUP010000116.1:0-4283 GCA_044867305.1 Dermatophilaceae bacterium | reverse complement strand
GGGCTTGGGCTGGGCTGAACAGCCGTTCGGTGCGGCCCAGGTCGAGCACCTCGCCCCGGGTGCCGAGCACGACCGGGATGATCCCGGCGTCGCAGGCGATCCGCCGGGCGGTCTCCGGGGCAAGCAGCGTGCCGTGCTCGGTGGTGCCCAGCACGGTGGCGGCGCCGACCCGCTCCGTCAGCTCGCGCAAAGGCATGGTGAGCATGAGGGTGGCTTTGGCTCCGCCGGCGCCCATCCCGGCCAACGCGGCCTGGATCATCGCCGGATCCAACGCCTGCGGATCATCGCCTGCAGTGTCGTCGCCCGCTGGCTGAGCCCACGGATCGTCGCCGTTGAGCCGATCCACGGGGGGCCGGTGCGGCCCTGGCGGCCCACTACCCGCCGATGCGGCGGCACCGGGGGGACGGCTCGGCCGGTCGCCCCCTGGCTGCCTGCCCGCGCCGTGGCCGCCCTCTGGCTGCCTGCCCGCCGGGTTGGCGTCGGTGCGTGGGTGTCCGCCGAAAACCCCGGCGGCTTTGGCAGCGGCGGTGACCCGCCGGCATACCTCGACCAGCGCCTGCCCGCGCCGCTGCTGGGCCGAACGCGGGTCCCGCGTCCCGGTGGGGTGCCATGGCGCGGACAGCGGCCCAATCGCGGCCTCCAGCACCGCCTTGGCCTCCGCGTCGGCCCGCAACAGGTACTCCCACACCCCCTCCTGCACAGCCACCGGGTGCGACAGGGCGAGCTGGCCGGCGGCCTTGTCCTGCTCGGCTTGGAACTCACCGTCGGCCCCATGCTCGGCAAGCAGCCGCGGACCCAGTGTGCGCACCTCCCGCGCGCCGTCCTCACACCCGATGCGCACCAGCCCCTGCAGCACCAGCGCCTCGGCATCCGGGACGATCCGCCGGCGCAGCTTGTCGAACTCGCACACCACCACGAGCGCGACCGGCACCGCCAACGCACCCGACAGCACCGCCTCCTTCACCGCACCCAGCCTGGGTTTGCCGACCTCCTCAACACACCTGGCGACCTGGCCCCCGCCGCCGCCGCCAGCCAGCGACGGGGCGTGCTGCCCCACCCACGCGGCCACCGAGGCGCATTGCGAGGCGGCGACCTCACCGCGCGCCACCGCCTCCAAGCTCACCGCCACCCGACCCGCCCCAGCCAAGACAGCCACCCGGTCCAGCTCACCCAACAGTGCCCCCAGCTCGGCGCCGCCAGCCGCCCAGATCAGCTGCGGCAAGGCGCTGAGCACCTCGGCCGCGCCCGCCAAAGCCGCGCGGACCTGCCCCACGCCCAGCCGCCCACCACCCATCGAAGCGCCCGCATCACCGCCAACACCATCGGGCACGTCCCATCCGGTCATGTCCCCCACGCTATCGGCCAGCACTGACAACCCCCCGACTAGACCGATTGACCCAGCAGGCCATCCGCACATGCTCGCAAGTGTGTCTGCATCGGCCCTTGGGCGCGCGCGCCGGCTTCAGCGGCGTGCAACGCATCGAGTTTGTCGCGGTCGTTCATGTCGATGACCGTATCGGTCGCCACCGACACCCCTCAGACCGCTTGCAGAACCGCTCGGGACCTGGCAAAGAAGCGGTGACGTCGTGGAAGAGCACGGGCGGCGACTCCACAGCTCCTCGTTCGGCGCAGTGGCCGTGGCCGACGCGAAACACCAGCCCCGACTACGCGCGGGCCGAAGTGGGTGGGCGCTCCTTGCGGGGACATTCCACGCGTCCGGGATAACGCGACCTTGTCGCAGACCACCTGCTGCGGTATGCATGGGCCCGGCCGCCTCGAAGCCGAGGACGGTCGCCGAACTGCGGAGGGTCCCACATGCCGGAGGCCGTGGCGTCAGTGACGCGGGACAAGGCCGTCGAGCCTCTGGTCCTGGCCGTCGATATCGGTTCCACCGCTACCCGGGCCGGTGTCTACGATGCGCACGGCCGTGCCGTCAAGGGATGCCGCGCTCGCGTAGCGCATCAGTTCATGACCCGGGCCGACGGCACGTCCGTCGTCCCTGCCGACGCCATGACCGCCGAAGTATGCACCGTCCTGGATGCGCTGGCGGGACCGCAGTCCTGCGGCGCGCCGATTGCCGGGGTGGCGCTGGACACGTTCGCCTCCTCTCTCGTCGGGGTCGGCGCAGACCGAGCAGCAGTCACCGAGTGCTTCACGTACGCCGACTCCCGCTGTGGCGCGCAGGTGCGCATGCTGCGCGAGGAGCTGGACGAGGGCGCCGTGCAGGAGCGCACCGGGTGCCGTCTTCATTCGAGCTATCTGGCCCCGCGGCTTCGCTGGCTGCGAGAGACCCACCCCCAGGTTTTCGCGGCGGCTCGGACCTGGATGTCGCTGGGGGAGTTCGTCTTCCTGCGCCTGGTCGGCAGGACCGCTGCCGGCACGTCCACCGCGGCATGGACCGGCCTGCTCGACCGGCATACCGCCGCGTGGGATCCTGAGCTCGTCGCGGCCGCCGGCATCGATGCCAGCCAGCTCTCGGAGATCCGTCACCCAGTCTCGCCCCTCACCGACGTCGACCTGATCGCCGGGCGGTGGCCTGCGCTGAAGAAGGCGTGCTGGTTCCCGGTCATCGCCGACGGCTTCGCGAGCAACGTCGGGGTCGGCGCCGTCGACGAGGCCACGATGGCGGCGACGCTCGCGACCAGCGGTGCGATACGCGTGCTCGTCTCGAGCGACCCGCCTCGCGTCCCGCAGGGGCTGTGGTGCTACCGGGTCGGTCGCTCCAGCTGGCTACTCGGCGGGGCGGTCAACGACGTAGGCCGGGCCGAGGCCTGGCTGCGCTCCACGCTCGCCTTACCCGACGACTCCGAACTGGCGGCTGTCCTCACGGCGCCGGCTGCGTCGCACACCCCCTTGGTCCTGCCGTTCCTCAGCGGCGAGCGCAGCACTGGGTGGGCGGCCGACGCGAGGGCCGTCATGTCGGGTGTCTCCGCGGCGACAACCGCAGCCGCCCTCTACCGAGGGGCCATGGAGGGCGTCGCGGTCTCCTACGCGCGGATCGCCGAGCAGCTGCGCCAGGTCGCCGGGACGACCACCCGCGTTGTCGCCAGCGGACGGGTGGCCCGTGACGTACCGGGGCTGCCGCAGCTGATCGCCGACGTGCTGCAGACGCCGGTGGAGCCGGTCCTGGCCAAACGCACCACGCTGTGGGGGACCGCCGCGCTGGCGCTGCAGGTCCTTGCCCCCGGCGTGCGCCGGACCCCCCCGCACGGTGAGCAGACCCTCCTCCCGAGGCAAGCGGAGGCCTCGTACTACGAGGCGCTGCAGCGCCGCTTCGCGCGCCTCTACGAGGCGGCGGTCCCTCCAGTGTGATGTGCGAATGGATCCGCCGCTGGTGTCCCCTCGACGCCGCTTGTCCCCGCGGATACCAGGCCAAGAGCGCGAGTTCCTGCCCAGGAGCTGCGCTTCATCGACGAAAGGACTGGACGTGACTGCGAAGGTGGACGCGTACGACCGGGCGCTCGCCAGGGCTGCGTCTCATGCCCGCTCGTGGCTGACGTCGGTGCCGGACCGCCCCATCGGACCCAGGGCGGGCGCCACGACGCTGGTGGACCACTTCGGCGGGCCGCTGCCCGCGCATGGCGAGGACCCGGCATACGTCATCGACCTGCTCGCCGAAGGGGCGGACGCCGGCTTGATGGCCATTGCCTCGGGCCGCTTCTTCGGCTGGGTCATGGGCGGCACGCTTCCTGCCGCGATGGCCGCTGACTGGCTGGTGAGCGCCTGGGACCAGAACACCGGCATGCGGCCGGCCACCACGGCGACCGCGGCGATAGAGGAGGCGGCCGCGGCCTGGATACTGGAGCTGACCGGCCTGCCCAGCGCCAGCGACGTGGGGTTCACCACCGGCGCGACCATGGCCAACTTCACTGGGCTGGCGGCCGGGCGGGGCGCCGTGCTGGCCAAGCTCGGGTGGGACGTGCACGACCGTGGGCTCGCTGGCGCACCGCCGGTCCATGTTCTGGTCGGAGCCGAGCGTCACGACACGGTCGACCTGGCCCTGCGTTACCTCGGCCTGGGCCGCCCGACGGTCGTGGATGCCGACGAGCAGGGGCGGATCCCGGTGGACTCGCTGAAACGAGAGCTGGCGGCCTTGCCGGCGGGTGAGCCCGTGCTGCTGTGCCTGCAGGCCGGGCACGTGCACTCCGGCGCCTTCGACCCGTTCCCCGAGGCGATCGAGCTGGGCCACGAGCATGGCGGCTGGGTGCACGTGGACGGCGCATTCGGACTCTGGGCGTCGGTGTCGCCGAGACTTGCTCATCTCGTCCGGGGCGTCGAGGGCG
>JBIOUP010000115.1:0-3658 GCA_044867305.1 Dermatophilaceae bacterium | reverse complement strand
ACGTGCCCTACCCGCCCAGCCGACTGGAGGAGGAGTTCCTGCCCGACCTGGACCGGGTCCTGGACGGGGTCGACCGCTCGCTTGCCTTCTGACCTTCGCGCCGACAGAACGGATCTACTGCCGTGACCACCAAAGAGTTCCGCCTGCCCGACCCCGGCGAGGGGCTCACCGAAGCCGAGATCGTCGAATGGAAGGTCGCCGTCGGCGACACCGTCAAGGTCAACGACATCGTCGTGGAGGTCGAGACTGCCAAGTCCCTCGTCGAGCTGCCGGTCCCGTTTGCGGGAACCGTGGTCGCGCTCTTGGTGCAGGAGGGGGAGACCGTCGAGGTCGGCACCCCGATCATTGCCGTCGACACCGGCGGCGACGGTGAGCCGGGGGCAGGGCCAGCTGCCGAACCGTCGACTGCTGCTGCTGCGGCGGCCGGCCGTGAGCCGGTCGACGCGGGCGCCGGCGCCGTGGCGCCGAGCGCGCCCCCACCCGAGCGCACGGCTGTGCTCGTCGGCTACGGCGTCAAGGCGACCGAGGCCAAGCGCCGACCCCGGCATACCGTGCCGGCGAAGACCCCTGAGGTCAACCTGGTTCCGCACGCATCGGCTGGTCTGGGCGGCCTCGTGGCAGCACACGCGACAGAGGTACCGGTCACGACGCCGGAGCCCTCCGTGCGCCCTGCGCAGGGCAAGGCCGGCGCCAAGGTGCGTGCCAAGCCGCCGTTACGCAAGTACGCCAAGGACCACGGGCTGGACCTCACCGGCATACCGGGCACGGGTCCCGGCGGAGTCATCACCCGCGCCGACGTGGACGCCCTCCTGGGGCGGGGCAACGGTGCTCCAGCGCCAGCCGCAGAGAGTATGCCGGTAGCCGCGCGGCCACGGGGCGAGACCCGTACCCCGATCAAGGGCGTGCGGAAGGTGACCGCACAGGCCATGGTGGGCTCGGCCTTCACCGCACCGCATGTGACCGAGTGGATCACCGTCGACGTGACCCGGACGCTCGAGCTGGTGGACCGGCTCAAGGCCGACCGGGAGTTCAAGGGCGTCAAGGTCACGCCGCTTCTCGTGCTGGCCAAAGCGATGTGCTTGGCCATCAAGCGCCATCCGCAGATCAACGCGACGTGGGATGAGCAGCAGCAGCAGATCGTCGTCAAGGACTACGTCAACCTGGGCATCGCGGCAGCGACTCCGCGCGGCCTGCTCGTGCCCAACATCAAGGACGCCGACCTGCTGTCGATGCGCGAGCTGGCCGAGGCCATCGGGTCGCTCACGGCAACCGCTCGGGAGGGCCGCACTCAGCCGGCCGAGACGTCGGGCGGCACCATCACCATCACCAACGTGGGGACGTTCGGTGTCGACACCGGCACGCCGATCCTCAACCCCGGCGAGGCGGCCATCGTCGTGTTCGGCGTGATCCGCAAGCAGCCTTGGGTAGTGACCGGTCCGGATGGTCGGGATGAGCTGGCCATCCGCCCCGTCACCAACCTGGGCATGTCCTTCGACCACCGGCTGGTCGACGGCGAGCTCGGGTCGCGCTACCTGGCCGATCTGGCTGCGATCCTGCAGGACCCGGCCAGAGGTTTGGTCTGGGGATAGCAGCGCCAACGGCGCCCGCGCATCCACGCGCGGTCGATGTGATGTCGCGTCGGAATCGGTGCTGTCGGAATCCGTGCCGATATCACATCGACCCAGGGAGGTCAGCCGCGGTGGCGGCCGACGTAGCGCTTGGGGGACTCGTGGACGCCGTTGTGCTTGGCCCTGGGTTCGGCGTCGGGCGCGTCGGCGGCGGGCTCGCTCCCGCTCCGGGGCGCTGAGGTATGCCGTTCGGAGCCGTTCGTCGGCAGTGCCCCGTCGCCGTCGGCCGACACACCGCCGACCGCGCCTGCCCCGACGGAGACCGGTTCGCGGGGCAGCGCGTCGACAGCCTCGCGGGCATCCTGGGCCGCAGCCGCCCCCAGCTCTGCGTTGCGCTCGTCGTAGGCCGACCCCTTGCGCAGCTCGACGTGCGGGAGGAACCACGAGGTGACGAACGCGGCGAGGAGCACCACCGAGGCTACGAGGAATACGACCGACATCGCCTGGGAGAACCCGACGAGGAACGGCGCAGCCAGGCGCGGGTCGATCTGCTGCAGGAACGACGAGTCGTTGAGCGCGTTGCTGAAGGCGTCACCGGTGTTGCCGGATGCCTGGGCGGCCTGCAGCTGCTGGATGAAGGCCGAGTTGGCCCCGGCGTCGCCGACCGGGTTGCGCAGCGCGGCCAGGAAGTCCGCCCCACGGGCCAGGGTCTGGAAGGCCTCGGCGATCTTGTCCCGCGCCGAGGTGAACAGGATGGACAGGAAGACCGCGGTGCCGAGGGTTCCGCCGATCTGGCGGGTGAAGGTGGCTGACGAGGTTGCCACCCCGATGTCAAGGGGGCTCACTGCGTTCTGGATGGCCAAGGTGAGCGGCTGGAAGTTGAACCCGAGGCCCACGCCGAACATCACCATCGCGAGCATGACCTTCCACAGCGGCGTGTCCCACTCGACGTAGTGGAACAGCCAGAGCGCGACGACGAGCAGCCCGGCGCCGATGATCGGGTACTGCCGGTAGCGACCGGTCCGGGAGATGAGCTGCCCCGAGAGGATGGAGCCGAACATGATGCCGAGCATCATGGGCAGCAGCTGCAGGCCGGCCTGGGTCGGGGTAGCACCCTTGACGATCTGCAGGTAGAGCGGCAGCGCGGCCAGCCCGCCGAACATGCCCATGCCGATGAAGACCGAGGTGATCGACGCGACGGCGACGGTCCGGTTCGAGAACAGGCGCAGCGGAATGAGTGCCTCGTCACCCATCGAGCGCTCGATGAGGAACCAGGCGATCAAACCCGCGAGGCCGATCCCATAGCAGAAGAAGGACAGGCCGGACGTCCATCCCCACTCCCGGCCCTGCTCGGCGACGATGAGCAACGGCACGAGCGCCACGCTGAGCGCGGCGGCGCCCCACCAGTCGATCCGGTGGTCGCGGCGGTAGTGGTGCAGGTGCAGCGTCCGGGTGACCACCACGAGGGCCCCGGCGGCAATCGGGACGTTGACGAGGAACACCCAGCGCCACCCGGTGATCCCCAGCAGGGTGTCCTGGCCGGCGAAGAACCCGCCGACCACGGGTCCAATCACACTGGAGGTCCCGAAGACGGCCAGGAAGTAGCCCTGGTACTTGGCTCGCTCCCGCGGCGGGACGATGTCGCCGATGATCGCCAGGGCCAACGCGAACAGGCCGCCGGCGCCAAGGCCCTGGAAGGCCCGGAAAGCGGCCAGCGACCCGATGGACCAGGCAAAGGCACACAGCGCCGACCCGATCGTGAAGATGGTGATGGCAATGATGAAGAACGGCTTGCGCCCGTAGATGTCCGAAAGCTTGCCGTACAGCGGGGTGACGATGGTCGAGGTGATGAGGTATGCCGTCGTCACCCAGGCCACCGAGGACAACCCGTGCAGGTCGTCGGCGATCACGCGCATGGCCGACGCGACGATGGTCTGGTCCAGGGCGGCCAGGAACATGCCCATCATCAGACCGATGAGGATGGTGACGATCTGACGATGGGTCAGCGGCGCGTCGAGAGTGGCTCCCTCTCGGGTTTGCGCAGACATGAGTCTCCCTTTGGGCGAAGAGCTAACGGGCGCCGGTCAGGC
>JBIOUP010000114.1:0-4233 GCA_044867305.1 Dermatophilaceae bacterium | reverse complement strand
ACCAGTTCTCCTTGGCGACTTCGGTCAGGCTGATGAAGACATCCTCGGGGCGCACCCCGAGCCGTTCGCTCAGCCGCTGCGCGACCGTTGCGTAGAACGCTCGCTTCGCCTCGGTGGTCCGACCCTGGTTGAGGGTGACCTCGATGACGACGATCCCGTCGCTGCGCTCGACACCGAGGTATGCCGGGTCGTAGACGAGGTCGCCCGGCTCGTGCTCAGTCACGATGTGGAAGTTGTCCTGCTCCGGCACATTGATCGTGTCGACCATGGCCCGGTAGACGATGTCGCCGACCTTGCGCCCGTCCGGCCCGGCACCCTTGATCGTCGAGATCCGCACCAACGGCATACATCCGCCTTTCTCGCGGGAACGAGTGCGCCGAGAGGTCAGGAGATGCGGTTATCGGGGCCTCGATAACCGCATCAAGTGCCCTTTCGCTGAAGGTGCGGGCGCGGTGTCGCGGCGCCACCGGAGGCTATTCGCCCTGGTCGCCGTCGTCGCCCGGACGCAGCCCGTCGTAGATCTCCTTGCAGGTCGGGCAGACCGGGAACTTCTGCGGGTCACGCCCGGGGACCCACACCTTGCCGCACAGCGCCACGACCGGGGTTCCGGAAACGGCGCTCTCGAGGATCTTCTCTTTGCGCACGAAGTGGCTGAACCGCTCGTGGTCGCCGGGCTCGGCGACCTCGGGCAGCACCTCCTCGCGCTCGAGGACGCTGGTCCGCGTGAGTGGTTCGCTCGGCTGAGGAAGCGGGTCCGTCGATGCCATGATCCAACCTAACCCACGCAGAACTCGTTGCCTTCGATGTCCTGCAGAACGGTCCACCGGTGCCCGTACTCGTCCTTGTCCGCGACCCGTGTGTCGCCGAGCCCGACGAGGCGCTGGACCTCGGCTTCGCGGTCTTCGGTGGCGAGGTCCAGGTGCACGCGGTTCTTCGCGCTCTTGCCCTCGGGCACCTTGGCGAAGAAGTACGACGGCGTGCCGGGGTGGTTGACGGTGCAGAAGTACGGGCTGCCACCGGGGTCCACCGGCTTGCCCAGCAGGTCGGCCCAGAACGCCGACATCGCCTGTGGGTCATGGCAGTCGAACGTGATGTTTGCCAGGTTTGCGGCCATACCCAGCTCCCTTCTCGCATGCGGCGACGGGCGGCATACCCACGCTAGCGGGCTAGCCCAGCGCGGCGGCGAGGTCCTCGATGAGGTCGGCCGGATCCTCCAGCCCCACCGAGAGGCGGATCGTCCCGTCCGTGATGCCGACCGCCGCCCGCGCCTGCGGCGTCAGCCGCCGGTGCGTCGTCGTCGCGGGGTGGGTGACCAGGGACTTGGCATCGCCGAGGTTGTTGGAGATGTCGACGATCTGCAGGGCGTTCATGATCGTGAACGCCTCCGCCTTGCCGCCGTCGATGCCGAAGGTGACGACGGTGCCTCCCCCGAGCATCTGACGGGTGGCCAGCTCGTGCTGGGGGTGCGTCGGCAGCCACGGGTGCAGCACGCGGGTCACCCTGGGGTGCGAGGCCAGGTATGCCGCGACGGTCAGCGTGTGCTCATGCTGGCGCTGCACGCGCATGGACAGCGTCTCCAGACCCTTGAGCATGACCCACGCGTTGAACGGCGACATGGACGGGCCCGTGTGGCGCATGAGGTTCTTGACCGGGCCCTCGATGTAGTCGCTCGGGCCGAGGATCGCCCCGCCGAGCGCACGGCCCTGACCGTCGATGTGCTTGGTCGCGGAGTAGACGACGATGTCCGCGCCGTGCTCGAGCGGCCTGGAGAACACCGGCGTGCCGAAGACGTTGTCGACGACGACCTGCGCGCCCGCCGCGTGGGCGAGGTCGCAAACGGCCCGGATGTCGACCAGCTCCTGCATCGGGTTGCTCGGCGTCTCGAAGAACACTGCGGTCGTCGGCGCAGCGAGCGCCGCTCGCCACTGGCTCAGGTCGGGCCCGTCGACGAACATCGTCTCCACGCCCCACCGCGGCAGGATCTCGTCGATGACGACGAAGCACGAGCCGAAGAGGGCGCGGGAGGACACGATCCGGTCGCCTTGACCACACAGGGCGGCCAGTGACACGAAGACCGCGGCCATCCCCGACGCCGTGGCGAAGCATGCCTGCGCGCCTTCGAGCAGGCGCATCCGCTCCTCGAACATGGCGACCGTCGGGTTGCCGTACCGCGAGTAGATGAACTTGTCGATCTCGTCCTTGAACGCGGCCTCGGCCTGTTCGGCGCTGTCGTAGACGAATCCCGACGTGAGGTAGAGCGCCTCGGCCGTCTCGTCGAACTCGCTGCGCGCCAGGCCGCCTCGCACGGCGAGCGTGTCGGGCCGCAAGCTGCGGGCAGGCGCCCCGGCGCCGGCGGTCACTGGGTCCACGGCAGCCCGGCCGCCTTCCAGCCGCCCACCCCGCGGTGACGGTCAGCGTCCAGCTGCCCCTCGAAACCGTCCACGACGTTGTATGCCGGACCGAGGCCGGCCGCTGTGGCGGCCTCAGCGGCATACCGGGAGCGCACACCCGAACGGCAGAGGAAGTAGATCGGCCCACCCTGGACCCCGGCCTCGCGCAGCTGCTCGATGAACTGCACGTTCCGGCGACCGTCCGGGTAGTGCTGCCATTCGACGAGCACCGTCTCCTTGCCCAGTCCGGACACATCGGGCGTGCCGACGTAAGCCCACTCGGCCTCCGTGCGCACATCGACCAGGACGGCGCGCCCGTCGGCCTGCAGCGCGGCGTACGTTTCGGACGGCGTGACGTCCCCGGCGTAGCTCATTGCGTCAGCGTAACGAGCGGGCGGCTGGCGCCGGCATACCGCCCACCCCCGTGAGCTGCGCGGAAGTGCGGTCACCCCGACCCCTTCTGCCGCGGCGGTCACCTGCCCCCGCGAGGCCGACGACCCGCAGCGGATGCGATGTGGTTTCGGCAAACCGGTACGGGCGTGGACGATGTCCTCGTGAGCGCGAACGGAGTGACGACCAGGCTGTGGCGCAACGGGGCGCTGGACACGAAGGACTTCCCCCTCGATCACGTGTCCGAGCACTTGGCCGAGGACGCCGCGCTGGTCTGGGCGGACCTGTGCGGGCCCGATCATGAGCAGCTGCAGGAGCTCGCTGAGGAGCTCGGTCTGGACGTGCACGCCGTGGAGGACGCCGTGTCGTTCGGTGAACGCCCCAAGGCCACGAGGCACGCCAACCACACGTTCGTCATGACGTATGCCGCTCGCCTCGAACAGGCCGAGGACAGCACGGCCGAGCTGTTCCAGTCTCGACTGCAGCTCACGAGGATCTCGGCCTTCGTCCTGCCGAGAGGCCTGGTCACAGTGCGCTCTGACGACGGGTTCGAGATGGGTGCGGTCATCGAGCGCTGGGAGGAGAACGCCGACCTGCTGGCGCTGGGGCCGGGGGCCTTGTTGCACGGGCTGCTCGACGTCGTCGTCGACGGGCACTTCGAGGCCGTGCAGCAGCTCGACGACGCGATCGAGGACCTCGAGGGGGCGCTCTTCGACGGCGACATACCCACGCGTGAGACCCAGCAGCTCACCTTCCGGATGCGCAAGGAGCTGGTTCAGCTACGGCGCGTCGTGCTGCCGATGCGGGAGGTGGTCAACACGATCATGCGCCACCGCTCCGAGCTGGGACACGAGGGCAATGCCATGGACGGCTGGTTCGCCGACCTCTACGACCACGTGCTGCGCGCCGCCGAATGGACCGAGTCCCTTCGGGACATGGTCACGACGATCTTCGAGACGACCTTGTCACTTCAGGATGCCCGCCTCAACACCATCATGAAGAAGCTCACTGCTTGGGCGGCCATCATTGCCGTCCCCACCGCGGTCACCGGTTGGTTCGGGCAGAACATCCCCTATCCGGGGTTCCAGGAGCCGCTTGGTCTGTGGCTGGCGACCGGCACGATCAGTATTCTGGCGCTCGGGTTGTACCTGCTCTTCCGGCGGCTGGACTGGATTTGAGCGCCCAGCCAGTCAGTCAGCCCGCCCGCTGGTGAGTGTGGTCAGCGGGCCGGATCGGATCCGGGCTCGGACCGGGACGCGGGTCAGTTCAGCTCCGGCTCGTCGGGGAACAACGCCACGAACGCGAGGTTGTCGCGCTGCCGACGCAGCACGTCGCTCCACAGCCGGGCCGGGTGCTCGGTGAAGGGGTCGCGGGCCTCGGCGTCGACGACGTACCAGTCTCCACGCCGGACCTCGTTCTCCAGCTGGCCGCCGGACCATCCGGCATACCCGGC
>JBIOUP010000113.1:0-3982 GCA_044867305.1 Dermatophilaceae bacterium | reverse complement strand
TAAGGTTCAGCTGCTCGAGCAGCTCGGCCGGTGCGACCGGGTCCTCGTAGAACGTCGCGAAGAGCTCGAGCGCCTCGCGTACGCGGATCCGGTCCTGCAGCCCGGACTCCTGCAGCTGGACCCCGATGACCCGGGTGAGGGCTTGGTGGTCACGGTCCGGGTCCTGGCCAAGCACCCGGATCTCACCCCCGTCACGACGGCGCAGGCCCTCGATGCACTCGACGGTGGTGGTCTTTCCGGCACCGTTCGGCCCCAGGATCCCGAAGACTTCTCCTTCCTGCACCGAGAAGGACACGTCGTCCACGGCGACAGTGGCGCCGTACACCTTGCGGAGGCTGTGGATGTCAAGAATGCTCATGGGTCCACGTTGGGTGGGAAACGCCTCCGCCGCCATGCTCCGCTCGGCCATCAGCGCTCTTGCCTCGGTGGACGAGTGGCATCAACCAGATGGTGGATGGGCGGTGATCCACGGCCCGAGGCCGCCGATGCGGTCGACCGCGATGTGGATGATGAAGCCGGGCGGCGGGTTCGGCATCGCCGGGAACTTCGTGCCTGGGCCGATGTAGGTTTCCGCGAGCTGCTGCAACAACTGCGGGGCTCCGCCCTCGGTGACGCGCGCCGTGCCGTGCACGAGCAGGTACTCACGCATGCCGATCGGATTGGTCGTCGTTGCCTCGAAGGAGACCGCCACCCGCGGGTCTCGGCGGATGTTGGCCAGCTTGCGCTGGCGCCCGTCCAGATGCGCGCAGACCAGCTCGTCGCCGTCGACCCCCATCCATACCAACGCGACTTGCGGGGAGCCATCAGCGTTCGTCGTCACCAGGTGAGCGAGCGCACCGGAGCGGACGAGCGCCTTGGCGCTGTCGGGCAGAGCAGCCATGCGCCCAGGGTGACAGCAGCCGAGGTCAGCCGCGACCCGAAGAAGGGGCAGAATGCCCGTCATGACGTCTCCGAGCTATCTGCACGGCCCGCCCCATGTCGAGCGTTACCTCGCGACCGATGGGGAGGACGGCTACCACTGGCGCAACGGCACGACGATCCTGTTGCTCGTCACCAAGGGCCGCAAGTCAGGCGAGCGGCGCACCCATGCGCTGATCTTCCGCCCGTGGGGGGATGCCTACCTCGTCGTCGCGTCAAAGGGCGGCAGCGACAAGCCGCCGGCGTGGTTCCGCAACATCGAGGCCGACCCGAACGTCGAGGTTCAGATTCGTGGGGAGCGTTTCGCCGCTCGGGCCCGCGTTGCCACTGCCGAGGAGAAGCCGGCGATGTGGGCAACCATGGTCGAAGCCTGGCCCGACTACAACGAGTACCAGAAGAGGACGAGTCGGGAGATCCCGGTGGTCGTGCTGGAGCGCGCCTGACTCCTTCTTCTGAGGGCCAACACCCGTTGTCCTGGACGGGGTTTGGGGCGGTCAAAGGTGAGCTCTAGCGCGCGTTCCGCCGGACGAATCCGGGGGCTCTGCGGCTGCTCTGTCGCGCTCAGTCGGCCTCAGTCGGGCCAGCCGTCGAGGCGAGCAGGCGGCGGGCACGGCGGCCGAGGTCGTGCAGGTCGACGCGGCCGGCTTCGGCCGCGCTCGCCAGCCGCTGGGCGAGGTCGAGCGCCTCCTCCAGAAGCACCGGACCGGCGGACTCGTCGCCCATGTCGTGCAGAATGGTCCGCTCCGTCCGGGAAGCGACCAACGGCTCGGCGACCCCCTCGACCCACACGAGGGTGCGCCGCCGCTCGCTGCGGTCCTGGCCGCGAACGGGCTGGAGGGCATAGACCCGGTCAGCCCGCACGTAGGTGCCGAAGCCGAGCGGCACCATGCGCTGCCCTGTCATGCGGCTCATGGTGGCACGGCCCACCGACACTGGCCCACCTGCGCTCGCCTTCGCGTCAACGCGCAGCCTGAGGTCCGCAGTATGCCGTGGCCACGTGGGGTCCCGCGGCGGTCACCTGACGAGGAGGCCTTCCGCGACAAAAGCGGCCCGGGCAGCCTGCACCTGTTCGAGCGTCGGTTCGGGCACTCCCTCGAGCGGGTAGGGAAGGCCCAGCTCGGCATACTTGTGGCTGCCCAGACTGTGGTACGGCAGGATCTCGACCCGCTCGACCCGCTCACCGAGCGAGGCGACATACGCGGCCACCGCGGCCAGGTTGTCCGGGGCATCCGTACGACCCGGCACCAGGACGAAGCGGATCCACATCCGGTTGCCTCGTGCGGCCAGTCGACGAGCGAACTCGAGGGTTGGCTCGAGCTCCGCGCCGGTCACCTCACGGTAGGTGTCCGGTAGCCCGGACTTGACGTCCAGCAGCACCAGGTCCGTGAGGTCCAACAGCTCGTCGGTAGCGCGTTCGCCGAGGTTGCCTGAGGTGTCCAGGGCGGTGTGCAGGCCCCACAGCCGCTTCACCTGCCGGTAGAGCGCCAGCACGAAGTGCGGTTGCAGCAGCGGCTCACCGCCGCTTGTGGTCAGCCCGCCGTGGGTGGCGCGCAGGAAGACGAGGTACTCCTCGATGTCGGCCACCACCTTGCTCACGGTGACCCGCTCCCCCATTCGCATCTCCCACGTATCGGGGTTGTGGCAGTACACGCAGCGAAGCGGGCAGCCGGACATGTACAGCGTGTAGCGCACCCCTGGCCCGTTGACGGTGCCGGTCGTCTCAGCGGAGTGGATGAAGCCGGTGACCGAGCCGTCGTCGACGGGCTCATGGTCAGGGGCGATGGGTGAGGACGGGCGCAGGGCGCCGGTTCCCTCGCGCTCGCGAAAGTCGGCCATTACAAGTTCATGTGGAAGGTGCGGCTGATGACGTCGTGCTGCTGCTCGCGGGTGAGCCGCACGAAGTTCACGGCATAGCCCGACACCCGGATGGTCAGCTGCGGGTACTTCTCGGGGTGCTCCATCGCCTCCAGCAGCGTCTCCCGGTTGAGCACGTTGACGTTCATGTGGAAGCCGTCGGACACCATGTAGCCGTCGAGTATGCCGACCAGCATGTCGATCCGCTCTTCTTCGGACTTGCCGAGCGTGCCCGGCAGCACGGACGCGGTGAGGGAGATGCCGTCCTCGGCGTCGTCGTAGGGCAGCTTGGCGACCGAGAGGGCCGCGGCGACCAGGCCCTTGTGGTCGCGTCCGTGCATCGGGTTGGCCCCTGGGGCGAACGGCTCACCAGCGCGGCGCCCGTCCGGGGTGTTCCCGGTGTGCTTGCCATAGACGACGTTGCTGGTGATGGTCAGCACCGACTGGGTGTGGTCGGCGTTGCGGTGCGCGGGGTAATGCCGGACCTTCTCCATGAAGGTCTCGACCAGGTGCACGGCGATCGAGTCGACCCGGTCGTCGTTGTTGCCGTAGGTGGGGAACTCGCCCTCGACCTCGTAGTCCACGACCAGCCCGGTCTCGTCGCGCACGGGTCGCACGACGGCATACTTGAGGGCCGACAGCGAGTCGGCGGCCACGGACAACCCGGCGATTCCGCACGCGAGCGTGCGCCGCGGTGCGTAGTCGTGCAGCGCCATCTCCAGCCGCTCGTAGGCGTACTTGTCGTGCATGTAGTGGATGACGTTCAAGGCGTTGACGTAGGTCTGTGCCAGCCACTCCATGAACTCGTCGAGCCGGGCAGCCACCTCGTCGTAGTCGAGAATCTCGCCGGCGCATGGTTCGCGGACCGGTCCGACCTGCTTGCCGCTCATCTCGTCGCGGCCGCCGTTGATGGCGTAGAGCAGCGTCTTGGCCAGGTTGACCCGCGCGCCGAAGAACTGCATCTGCTTGCCCACCGGCATCGCCGATACGCAGCACGCAATGGCCGTGTCGTCACCGAAGCGGGGGCGCATCAGCTCGTCGTTCTCGTACTGGATCGCGCTCGTGTCGATCGATACCTTGGCCGCGAAGCGCTTGAAGCCCTCCGGCAGCGCCGCCGACCAGAACACCGTGAGGTTGGGCTCCGGGGCCGGGCCGAGGTTGTACAGGGTCTGCAGGAACCGGAACGACGTGCGAGTGACCAGAGGTCGAC
>JBIOUP010000112.1:0-7051 GCA_044867305.1 Dermatophilaceae bacterium | reverse complement strand
TGGCGATGGTCGCCATCGGCATCGCGACCATCCCCTCGTTCGTGCGGGTCGTGCGCAGCGGAGCGCTCGGGGTCATGCGCTCGGAGTACGTCCTTGCCGCCCGAGCGGCTGGGCGGCGCCCGTTCGGCATCGCTACCCACCACGTGCTGCCCAACGTCGCCAGCCTGGTCATCGTCCAGTGCTCGGTCGCCTTCGCCATCGCGGTGCTCGCGGAAGCCGCATTGTCCTACCTGGGCCTGGGCGCGCCCCCCGCCACGCCCTCCTGGGGGCGCATGCTGCTGGAGGGGCAGGAGCTGCTGTTCGTCGCGCCGCGCTTGGAGCTCTACCCGGGTGTGGCAATCGCCTTGGCAGTGCTCGGCTTCAACCTGCTCGGCGACGGGTTGCGCGATCGGTTCGACCCTCGCCTCGTGGACCATCGATGAGCCGGTATGCCGGGCCAGCCCCGCGTGACGCGGCCGCGCACCAGCGGCCCCACAGTGGACCGACGAGCCGGGATCGCCAGGGCGATCGTGGCGAGCAGCTCAGCGAAACCGCCCCGGTGCTTCGCGTGCGTGACCTGTCGGTGCGGGTGGGCCCCAAGGCGTTGCTCATCGACGTCGACCTCACCGTCGCCCGCGGCGAACGGGTCGGGCTGATCGGCGAGTCCGGGTCGGGCAAGTCCCTGACCGCCCTGTCGGTCATGGGGCTGCTGCCCGAGGCCCTCCACGCGACCGGCTCGGTCGCCGTGGCCAGCCGCGAGGGCCAGGTCACCGAGGTCATCGGAGCCCGCGAACGCACCCTCGCCCAGATGCGCGGGCGCGACGCGGCGATGGTCTTCCAGGAGCCGATGACCGCGCTCAACCCGACGATGCGGGTCGGGGCGCAGGTGGCCGAGATCATGACGGTGCACCGGACGGTCGCCGAGCGTCGCTCGGCATACCCGGCCGCTGTCGAGCTGCTCGCCAAGGTGGGCCTGCCCGACCCCGGTGACGCCGCGCGCGCCTACCCGCACCAGCTGTCCGGTGGGCAGCGTCAGCGCGTCGTCGTCGCGATGGCCCTGGCCAACGACCCGTCCGTGCTCATCTGTGACGAGCCGACCACCGCGCTCGACGTCACCGTGCAGGCGCTCGTCCTGGACCTCATCGTCAAGGGTGCGGCCGAGCGCGGCGCCGGGCTGCTGTTCATCACCCATGACCTGGCGGTGGTGGCGAGCGTGTGCGAGCGGGTGCTCGTCATGTACGGGGGGCGGGTCGTGGAGGCGGGGGAGGTCCACGAGGTGTTCACCCGACCGCGGCACAGGTACACCCGCGGGCTCATCGGTGCTTCGGATCTCGAGCTCACCCGTGCCGACGGGCGGCTGTACACGATCCAGGGATCGGTGCCATCGGCCGGGCAGTTCCCCGCCGGGTGTGTGTTCCGCAATCGCTGCACCCATGCGAGCGCTGAGTGCGAGACGGTGCCGCCGTGGACCGGCTCGAGCTCCGAATGGGGTTTCGCGTGCCACCACCCGGTGGTGATCCGCACGTGAGCCCTGATCACGTCACGTTCGCGCCGGTGACGACAGACCTGGCGATCCGGGCGCGGGACGTCGTGCGGGACTACCGCCGGGCACGCACCTCCCTGACTCGACCGGCGCCCGTCGTCCAGGCCTTGCGCGGGGTGAGCGTCGCGGTGCCACGGGGCGCCCGGTTCGGGATCGTCGGGGAGTCCGGGTGCGGGAAGTCGACTCTGCTGCGCATCATTGCCGGGCTCGACCGGCCCACGTCCGGGAGCGTCGAGGTCGACGGGGTGGAGATCTCGGCGCTGCCCGAGCGCAGCCTGGGCTTCCTCCGCGAGCGTCTGCAGCTGGTGTTCCAGGACCCCATGGGTTCCTTGGATCCCCGCATGCGGGTGCGTGACATCGTCGCCGAACCCCTTGTCGCGCGCGGTGATCGGGACACGCTGCCGCGGGTCTTCCAGCTCCTGGAGGCGGTCGGGCTGCAGCCGGAGGCCGCGTACCGCTACCCGCACCAGTTCTCCGGCGGTCAGCGCCAGCGGATCTCCATCGCCCGCGCGCTCGCCCCCGAGCCGCGCATCCTCGTCGCCGACGAGCCGGTCAGCGCCCTCGATGTGTCGGTGCGGGCGCAGGTGCTCAACCTGCTCGCCGACCTCGTCGAACGCCTCCAGCTCACCCTCGTCTTCGTCTCCCACGACCTGTCCGTGGTCCGCCATGTCTGCGACACGGTCGCCGTGATGAGCGCCGGCGAAATCGTCGAGACCGGCCCGGTCGCGCAGATCTACGACGCCCCCCGCCACCCGTACACGCGCCAGCTGATCGCCGCGGTCCCGCGGTTGCGCACCGCGTTGGCCGGCCGCACCGCCGCGGACCTGGCCGCCGATACGCTCGCCGCCACCACACCGAAGGATGCCTCATGATCGCCACCCCGCCAGTGGGACCCGGGCCGACGAACACGCTCACCGATGTGACCGGCATACGGGTCGGCCACGCGACCCGCATAGGCGCGGGGTGGCTCAGCGGGACGACGGTCGTGCTGGCGCCGCCGGATGGAGCGGTCGGCGGCGTCGACGTCCGCGGCGGCGGCCCCGGCACGCGCGAGACCGACCTGCTCGACCCCCGTAACCTCGTCGAGCGCGTCCACGCCGTCGTGCTCAGCGGGGGCTCCGCTTTCGGGCTGGCCGCGGCCGATGGGGTCATGCAGCGGCTCGCGGCCGATGGGGTCGGCTTCCCGGTGCGGGACGGGGTCGTGCCGATCGTGCCCGGCGCGGTCATCTTCGACCTCGGACGGGGTGGCGACTTCGCGAGCCGGCCCGGGCCGCAGGAGGGCAGCGACGCTTACGCTGCGGCGAGCGGCGGCCCGGTCCAGCAGGGCGGCTGCGGTGCCGGGACGGGTGCGCAGGTCGGGGGTCTCAAGGGAGCGGTCGGTTCGGCAAGCGCGGTCCTGCCGGACGGCACAACGGTCGGGGCGCTCGTCGTGGTCAACGCGACTGGGTCGTGCGTCGACCTCTCCACCGGTGAGCTGTATGCCGTGCGCTTCGGCTTCCCAGGCGAGTTCCCGTCCGTGGCAACGCCTTTGCCGGACGAACTGGCCGAGGCACGCACACTGGCGGCGGCCGCGGTTCCGGTCGGGGAAACGCCCACCGTGCTCGCAACCACCATCGGGGTGGTGGCGACCGACGCCACGCTCACCAAGGCCCAGTGCGCCAAGGTCGCCGGCATCGCCCACGACGGGCTGGCGCGCGGGATCCGGCCGGTGCACACCATGTTCGACGGCGACACGATGTTCACCATGGCGACCGGCGAGCGGCCGGCCGTGGACGCTGCGGGCCTCAACGTGCTGTTGCACGTTGCCGGTGACTGCGTGACCCGGGCGATCGGCCATGCCGTGCTGTCTGCCGAGACCGTCGCGACTCCCGCTGTCACCCTGCGCGGCTACCGTGACGTCTTCGCCTCTGCCTTCTGAGCACGCTGCTGGCACAATCGCGGCCATGAGCACCGACGCCACACCGGCACCCAACCCGAACCTGTTCCGTCTCGACGCCAAGACGGCCGTGGTCGTCGGAGCCGGCAGCGGGATCGGCCAGGCTTCGGCTCTCGCCCTTGCCGCTCACGGCGCCCGAGTGGTCTGTGCCGACCGAGACGTTGCCGCCGCCGAGGCGACGGTCGCGCTCGGTACCGCGTGCCCGGGCGGCGACCTCACGGCATACCAGCTGGATCTGCTCGACGTCGCGGCCGTGCAGAAGGCGGCGGACGACCTCGGCGACGTGGACGTGCTCGCCTTCACGCCGGCCGTCAACGTGCGCAAGCGGCTGCTCGACTACACGACCGAGGAGTACGAGCGGGTGGTCGCACTCAACTTGGGCGGCGCGTTCGAGCTCATCCGGGCGTTCGGGCGCGGCATGGCGGAGTGCGGGCGCGGCAGCATCATCGGGTTCAGCTCCATCCGGTCGCAGACCACCGAGCCCGGCCAAGGCGTCTACGCGATGACCAAGGCCGGCATTGTCCAGCTCCTGCGGACCGTCGCGGCCGAGCTGGGCCCACGGGGAGTGCGCGCCAACGCGATCGCGCCAGGCGTCATCGACACGCCGCTCACCGCGCCGATCAAGGCCAACGCCGAGTGGTATGCCGCGTACGCCGCCAAGAACGCGCTCGGCCGGTGGGGCCGCCCCGAGGAAGTCGCCGGCGCCGTCGTCTACCTGGCCTCGGACGCCTCGAGCTACGTCACCGGGACGGTGCTGTTCGTCGACGGCGGCTGGACCGCCGTGGACGGCCGCTTCCTTCCGCCGGCCTGAGGAAGGCATCTCGGCCGCCGGCGTCAACCCCTCACCTGACAGAATCGCGGTGCCCGCCCGCGTGAGGAGGCAGGAACGATGCCCGAGAACGTTGCCCAACAGCCCGAACTGGTCCGGCTACAGGAGCTGGCCAAGGCGCACGGGGTTGGCATCGACTTCTGGGGCTTCTACGGCGACCTGCACGCAGTGTCCGCGGCCACTCTCACGAGCGTGCTCGCGGCGCTCGGGGTGGATGCGACGACGCCCGCCGCGGTTGAGCAGGCGCTTGAGCAGTGGGCCGAGGACCTATGGCGGCAAGTCCTGCCGCCGGCGGTGGTCAAACGCGAGTGGGCGCCGGCGCAGGTGGCGGTGCATGTCGTCGACGGCGAGCCGGTGCGAGTGTGGATTGTCGACGAGGCTGGTCACGAGTGGCCGACCTACCGCTCCGAGCAGCCGGTCGAGGTGCGCGATGTCGACGGGGTCACGGTGGCGCGGCTGGGTTTCTGGGTGCCGCAGGAGCTGCCGCTCGGCTGGCACCTGCTGCGGGCGGACTCGCCCGGCCGCCAGGCCGAAGCCTCCTTGATCGTCGTCCCGAACCGGGTGGCCACGGAAGACACGATGCCGGCGCGAGCCGATCGCGAGCGGACCTGGGGCCTCATGGTGCAGCTGTACTCGGTGCGTTCGGCGCGCTCGTGGGGGATTGGCGACCTCGGCGACCTGGCCGACCTGGCTGCCATTGCCGGTGCGGCCGGCGCCGACTGGATCCTTGTCAACCCGCTGCAGGCCGCCGAGCCGCGGCCACCCGTCGAGGCATCACCGTACTTGCCCACGACCCGGCGCTTCTTCAACCCGCTCTACATCCGCATCGAGGCCATCCCCGAGCTGGCCTTTGTGCCCGCAGCCGGCCACGCCAGGATCCGCGAGCTTGCGGCAGAGGCGACCCGGGACAACCGGGACGCGAGCACGCTCTGCCGAGACACGGCATACGCGGCGAAGCTGGAGGCGCTTCAGCTGGTGTATGCCGTGCCCCGCAGCCCGGCCCGGGCCCAACGCTTTGCCGCGTTCCGCGCGCGAACCGGCGGCCTCGAGGAATTCGCCCTGTGGTGTGCGCTCCGCGAAGAGCGGGACGCGGACGACGAGCGATGGCAGCAGCATTCGCCGCACGACCCGGACCTGGCGGACGAGCGCGCCCGCCTGGCCGAACGGATCGACCTGCATTGCTGGCTGCAGTGGATCCTCGACGAGCAGCTCGAGGCGGCCCAGGCGGCCTCGGTCGCTGCCGGGATGAGCGTGGGCATTGTCCACGACCTGGCCGTGGGGGTGCACCCGCAGGGTGCCGACGCCTGGCTGCTCCGTGGCGTGCTGGCACCGGACGTGGAGGTCGGCGCCCCGCCCGACATGTACAACCAGCAGGGCCAGAACTGGTCCCAGCCGCCCTGGCACCCACGGAGGCTGGCTGAAGCCGGCTATGCGCCCTTCCGCGACATGCTCCGCGCGCTGCTGCGCCATTCCGGCGGCATCCGGATCGACCACGTGCTCGGGCTGTTCCGGCTGTGGTGGGTGCCTGAGGGGCTGCCGCCCGACCAAGGCGCCTACGTCTACTACGACCACGAGGCGCTCATCGGCATCTTGTGCCTGGAGGCGCAACGGGCCGGGGCGCTGGTCATCGGTGAGGACCTGGGCACGTTCGAGCCGTGGGTGCGCGACTACCTTGCCCACCGTGGGCTGCTCGGCACGTCGATCCTGTGGTTCGAGTCTGGCGGCGACGGGGTTCCGGTGCCGCCCGAGCAGTACCGTCGAGATGCCTTGGCCTCGGTGAACACCCACGACCTGCCCCCCACGGCGGGCTACCTGGTGGGCGAGCACATCGCCCTGCGGGACCGGCTCGGCCTGCTCAGCCGGCCGGTCGACGTCGAACGCGCCGCTGACGAGCAAGCACGGGAGCGGGTGTTGGCCATGTGCCGGCGGTACGGCGTGCTCGAGGAGGGCGCGGGGGAGCAGGCGACGGTCGAGGCTCTCTATCGTCTGCTGGCCAAAGCCCCCTCGCTCATGCAGGGCGTCGCGCTCGTTGACGCCGTAGGAGAGCACCGGCCGCAGAACCAGCCGGGCACCGACAAGGAGTACCCCAACTGGAAGATGCCGCTCGCCGGACCGGACGGGCGGGCCGTCCTTCTCGAGGACCTGCTGGCCAACGAGCGAGCGCAGTCGCTGTTCCGCGCTGTGGACGCCGCGCTGCGCTGACCGAGTGAGTGCTCAGGGCGCAGCGCTGACCCAACGCGGCCTTCGTGGTGCAAGCAGCACTTCGGAGGCGGCAGTACCGAGCCAAGGCGGCAGTACCCAGCCAAGGCGGCAGTACCCAGCCAAGGCGGTAGTCGTGGTTCAAAGGCAGTTCGGACCCGGGCGGCAGTTCGGACCCCCGAGGCGGCAGTACCGAGCCAAGGCGGCAGTACCGAGCCAAGGCGGCAGTACCCAGCCAAGGCGGCAGTACCCAGCCAAGGCGGTAGTCGTGGTTCAAAGGCAGTTCGGACCCCGGGCGGCAGTACCGAGCCAAGGCGGCAGCTATAGCTGCTGCCTTGGGTTGTTGTCTGCCGCCTTCGTGGTTATCTGCCGCCTTGGCAGGACACGACCCGAAGGCGGCAGCACTGGGTCCGAGCCGATAGCAATGGAGCCAAGCCGGCGGTCGATGCCGCAGCCGGCGGGCCATGACCCAGGGGCGGGGGTCCAGGCCGACAACACTCGATCCAGACGGGCAGTCATCACCCAGGCCGAAAGCACCCGTTTCAAGGGTGGCGCGCATCGCGCA
>JBIOUP010000111.1:0-11879 GCA_044867305.1 Dermatophilaceae bacterium | reverse complement strand
AGTGCGTGAGGCCACGGCTCGCACACGCGCGGCAGCGAGCCGCACGTCCAGGACGGCCAGGTCCGGCGCGAAGAGCACCTCCTCACGCGCGAAGGCCACCGCCACCAGCGCCCGCAAGAGCGCGGCGAGGGCCGGGACCGCTGCGAGCGCCGCGGCGGACAAGGTCGGCTGACCTCAGCCGCCCGGACCGGTCCCGAGAGCGTTTCTCGGTAACGCGAACGGCCGGCGCCCCACCAGGGGCGTCGGCCGTTCGCTGGTCCGGTGACCGCGCACGGGTTTGACACACTGGCGACCGTGTCTGCAGACCCTCGGCCAGTCCCTGGCGTGGTGTCCGGCGCGTTGGCCGACGCCGCAGTGCTTGCCCACGTCGTGCGCAATGGCGTGGTCGAGAGCATCCACCACGGGGCAGCCGTCGTCACGTCCGCCGACGGCTCGGTCGAGCTGGCATGGGGGGACCCGGCCGGACCGATCTTTCCCAGGTCGGCGAGCAAGCCGCTGCAGGCCCTGGCCATGGTGCAAGCCGGGCTCGACCTTTCGCCACGCCTGCTGGCGCTCGCATGTGCCAGCCACTCCGGAGAGCCGTTCCATCTGGCCGCTGCTCTCGAGATCCTGGCCCGGGCCGGGCTGGCCGAGGACACCCTGCAGAACACCCCGGCATACCCGGTCGACGAGCAGGAGCGCGACGCCTGGCTGCGCGCGGGCCGTCCACCGTCGGCCGTCGCCCAGAACTGCTCCGGCAAGCACGCCGCGATGCTCGCCACCTGCGTTGCGGCAGGCTGGGACTTGCGGACCTACCTCGAACCCGACCACCCTCTCCAGCGCGCCATCACGCGCACCGTGGAGCGGCTGACCGTCGAGCAGGTCCAGGCTGTTGCGGTCGACGGGTGCGGGGCGCCGCTGCACTACGTGCCCATCGTTGGTCTGGCCCGAGCGTTCGGCCGGGTCGCCATGGCCGCTGCGGGCACCGACGAGGCGCGTGTTGCGGACTCGATGCGAGCCCATCCCGAGTACGTCGGAGGCACACGCCGCGACGTCACCGCCCTCATCCGCGCGGTCCCCGGACTGGTTGCCAAGGACGGTGCGGCAGGGGTGTATGCCGTTGGGCTGGCCGACGGGCGCGGTGTCGCCGTCAAGGTGGCCGATGGGAACCCGCGCGTCAAGGCGGTTCTCCTGGCCGCGGTGTTGCGCCGCCTTGGTATTGGTTCGGAGAAGATCTGGTCTCGATTGGAGGATGCGCCCGTGCTGGGTCACGGCCGACCGGTGGGAGCGACGGTCGCGGTGGGGATCTGAGGTGCGGGCGGTCGTCCAACGGGTCAGCGAGGCTCGGGTCGAGGTCGACGGAACCGTCGTCGGAGCCCTGGACCGGCCGGGGCTGGTGGTGCTGCTCGGCGTCACCCATGACGACGGACCCGCGCAGGTGCAGTGGATGGCTCGCAAGGTCGCCGAGCTGAAGCTGCTCCCGGACGAGCAGTCCGTGCTGGAGTCGCACGCGCCGGTGCTCGTCGTCAGCCAGTTCACCCTGTATGCCGACGTGCGCAAGGGCCGTCGCCCGTCCTGGTCCGCTGCAGCTCCAAGCGAGGTCGCCGAACCGCTGGTCGACGCCGTCGTCGAGGCGTTGCGGGAGCGCGGCATACCGGTCGAGACGGGAACGTTCGGTGCCCACATGGCCGTTTCCCTCGTGAACGACGGTCCGGTAACCCTCGTGTTGGATGCATGAGCGCGAGGCGCTCCAGGCGGCATACCCTGGACCATCGCACCGTCCGAAGGAAAGGCCACGACGATGCTCGGATCAGCGCAGAGCAGCCTGCTGCTCGTTCTCGGGGTGGCCGCGCTCGCCGCCGAGGTGTTCGCGCTCGTCGGTGCCGCTCGGCACCGGCCGGACGCCTATGTGGCTGCGGGCAAGCGCACCAAGACGTTCTGGGTGGCCATCCTCGGGGTTGCCGTGGTCGTGGGCTTCGTCATGCTGGGGAACGTGCTGTCCATCTTCGGGATTGCGGCGTTCGTCGCCGCGGCGGTGTACCTCGCCGACGTGCGACCCGCGCTTGCGCGGGTGACCGGAGCAGGTGGCGGCCGACAGGGGCCGTACGGGCCGTGGTGACCGTGTCGGCGCCCTTCAGCGGTGATCACCGCAGTGATAGGGCAGACTAGACCGATGCGGCAGACCAGGTTCAAGGACTCCTTCATGATCGAACGGCCCGAGGCGCCGGTTCAGCACCATCGGGACGAGTACGACACCGAGGGTGACCGCAACCCTGCTGTCGACGTGTTCACCGTGCATCGCCCGTGGGGCCGGTTCGAGCAGTTCGTCTCCAACGAGACGGTGACGGTCAAGATCATCACCGTTGCGCCCGGGCATCGGCTGAGCCTGCAGCGGCACATGCACCGCGGCGAGATGTGGCAGGTGCTCGACGTGCCCATCGACATCACCGTCGACGACCGCCAGTGGACGGCGCAGCCGGGCGAGACCGTGTGGGTGCCGCACGGGGCGATCCACCGGATGGGCAACAGCGGAACTGTCGCGGGGCGGCTGCTCGAGGTGGGCTTCGGCTACTTCGACGAGGGCGATATCGAGCGCCTCGAGGATGACTACGCCCGCCACCACGAGGGCGCCGCAACGAGCTGACTGGCGTCTGCGGGCGAACGAGACGCCCGCTGCGCCGAAGCCGGTCGCAGTGAGCAGGTAGGCGGCGGCATCCAGAACGGCGTGCCGTCATATCGGTAGCCACCTCAGATATGGGGGGGTGTCCTTACGTGCCTGTGCGCTTTGCGCCGCCGCGTTCGGTTTTACCTCCGTTGAGGGGCGGCTTGGAGGTGCAGAGGTGCGCAAGAACGCACCCTTACACCTCCACGTTCGGTTTTACCTCCACGTTCGGTTTTACCTCCACCGGGCACCCGGCAGACAAACGCACAGCCGCGGCGGGAATCCAGCGAGCGTAGGCGGTGTTACCGGCCTTGGTCGAGGCCGCTGTGGGCCCCGCAAGCCAGGAGGTGCCGGTTGACGTCGGGGGACATCGGGCGCATCGCCATGATCAGCGTGCACACCTCTCCGTTGGAACAGCCCGGCATCGGGGACGCCGGCGGGATGAACGTCTATATCGCCGAGGTGGCCAGGCAGCTGGCCAAGCAAGGCCGAGAGGTGGACATCTTCACCCGCGCGACCACCGGTGCGCTCCCGCCGACGGTGGAGCTGACCCCTGGTGTCACGGTGCGCCATGTCATGGCCGGGCCGTACGAGGGGCTGGCGAAGAACGACCTGCCCGGGCAGCTGTGTGCTTTCGCGGCGGGCGTGATGCGGGCCGGAGCAGCGCGGCCCGAGGGGTACTACGACCTCGTGCACTCGCACTACTGGCTCTCCGGTCAGGTGGGCTGGCTGGCTGCGGACCGATGGCGCACCCCCCTCGTGCACAGCATGCACACGATGGCCCGGGTCAAGAACGCCTTCCTCGCGCTGGGTGACGAGCCCGAGCCAGTCGGTCGCGAAATCGGCGAGGCGCAGGTGGTCGAGGCGGCCGACCGCCTCGTGGCGAACACGCCGGCCGAAGCCGACCAGCTCGTGCGCTTCTACGGCGCGGATCGCACGCGGGTCAGCGTCGTGCCACCCGGTGTCGACCTCGACGTCTTCAGCCCTGGTGACCGCCGTGCAGCCAGGCACGCCCTCGGGCTCGCGCCGGACACCCGGCTGCTGCTGTTCGTGGGTCGGATCCAGCCGCTCAAGGCTGCGGATCTACTTATCCGCGCAGGCAGCGTGCTGCTCGACCGCCACCCCGAATGGCAGGACGGGCTGACCATCGGTGTCCTGGGCGGTCCCAGCGGGAGCGGACTCACCCGCCCCCATGAGCTGCACGACCTGGTCGCCGGACTCGGGCTGGCCGCACAGGTCCGCTTCGTGCCGCCTGTCGATCGGGTCACGCTCGCCCAGTGGTACCGCGCCGCCGACCTCCTCGCGGTCCCGTCGTACAACGAGTCGTTCGGCCTGGTGGCCGTCGAAGCGCAAGCCTGCGGCACTCCCGTCGTCGCGGCCGCCGTGGGCGGGCTGCCGACCGCGGTCGGCGACGGCGGCGTCCTCGTTGACGGTCACGACGTCGCAGACTGGGCCGACACCCTCGAGGGACTGTTGCGTAACGACACTGCGCGCAAAGACCTGGCCGGCAGAGCCGTAGAGCATGCGGCCGGGTTCGGCTGGGATGCGACCACCGAGCGGTTGCTGCGCGCCTACGCAAGTGCCCACCGCACGCACTCGCCGTCCCCGATCACCGACGCCTTCATCCTCGACGGCATCCCGGCCGCCGTCATCCCGTGAGAGGGCGGTGGCTGGTATGCCTGAGGCCGACGGCGCCACGCAAGCCGTGAGCGGCGGTCCGGTGGTAGCCGCCGCGGCGGCGCGCCTCACGGCATACCTGGACAGTGCGGCAATCGCGTGGGAGCCGGGCGCACGCTCCGGTGAGTACGTCGTCACCTTGCCGGGCGAGCGCAAGCTGCGCACGGTCGCGTCGGTCGTCATTCGCGAAAGCGAGACGTCGGTGTCGGCGTTCGTCATCCGCAACGCGGACGAGAACCACGAGGCGTTCTACCGCTACCTGCTGCGGCGCAACTTGCGCATGCCGATGCTCGCGTATGCCGTGGACGGTTCCGGTGACGTGTACGTGCGTGGCACCGCGCCCACCTCTGCGGTCGACGAGGACTTCCTCGACCACCTCATGGGGGCCCTGCTCACCGCGGCCGACGAGCCGTTCAACGAGCTGCTGGCCCTGGGCTTCCTGGAGTCCATGAAGAGAGAGTGGGCTTGGCGGGTGACGCGAGGCGAGTCGCTGGCCAACCTCGAGGCGTTCCGCCACCTGCTCGAGGGCAGCGAGCGCACCCATGGCGACCGGGCCGAACCCGCTGGTGACCGACGCGACGTGGAGGCACCTGCGCCGCGGGAATAGGGTACCCGCTATGACCTACACCCTCGTGCTGCTGCGCCACGGCGAAAGCGTGTGGAACGCCAAGAACCAGTTCACCGGCTGGGTCGACGTCGACCTGTCCGAGAAGGGGCGGGCCGAGGCCATCCGAGGGGGTGAGCTGATCAAGGAGTCGGGCTTGCTGCCCGACGTCGTGCATACCTCCGTGCTGCGCCGGGCGATCAACACGGCCAACATCTCTCTCGACGTCGCGGATCGGCACTGGATCCCGGTGCGGCGCGACTGGCGGCTCAACGAGCGCCACTACGGCGACCTGCAGGGCAAGAACAAGAAGCAGACCATGGACCAGTTCGGCGAGGAGCAGTTCATGCTCTGGCGCCGCTCCTACGACACGCCGCCGCCGCCGCTCGCCGCCGACAACGAGTACACGCAGGTGGGCGACCCCCGATACGCCGCTCTCGGTGACGCAATCCCGAGGACCGAGTGTCTCAAGGACGTCGTGGCTCGGATGATTCCCTACTGGGAGAATGAGGTTCAGGACGACCTCAAGGCGGGCCTCGTCGTCCTGCTGGCTGCCCACGGCAACTCGCTGCGCGCGTTGGTCAAGCACCTGGACGGGATCAGCGACGAGGACATCGCGGCGCTGAACATCCCCACGGGGATGCCGCTCGTGTACGACCTCGACGACAACTTCCAGCCCCTCACCAGGGGTGGGCGCTACCTCGACCCCGACGCGGCGGCCGAAGCGGCTGCAGCGGTGGCGGCACAGGGCCGTTAGGCGGACGTCCTGGCGTAAGGCGGCAGTTGTGCGCTGAGCGGCAGTTGTGCGCTGAGGCGGCAGTCGTAGCTGCCGCCTTGCCTCGGTTTCTGCCGCCTTGGCGCGGATGCCGGTCGACGGTCATCCGGGCTCGCGACCCGGCGAGAGCGCGCTGCGCAGCGTCTCGGCTGCCGCGGCGTCCTCCTGCTCCTCGTGATCCACGGAAGCGTCGCTGTGGTACGCGCCGGTGACCAGGTAGACGACCCGGCGAGCAACCGAGACCGCATGGTCGGCGAAGCGTTCGTAGTACCGCCCGAGCAGGGTCAGGTCCACGATGGTCTCGGTCGGCAGGTCGGCACCGAGGACGAGGGTGAACAGCCGACGGTGCAGCTCGTCCATAGCGTCGTCATCGGACTCCAGCGTCAGGGCCTCCTCGACGTCCTTGGAGGCGATGACCGAGCCCGCTTTGGCGACAATCCGTTCGGCGACCTGCCCCATGTCACGCATGTGGGTGGCGAACGCCGCAGGCACCGCGCAGTCGGGGTAGCGCAGCCGGGCCACCTGCGCCACGTGGCGGGCCAGATCGCCCATCCGTTCCAGGTCCGAGCTCATCCGCAAAGCAGTGACGACGATGCGCAGGTCGGTGGCGACGGGCTGCTGTCGGGCCAGGACGGTGATCGCCAGGGCGTCCAGCTGATGGCGCAGCGCGTCCAGCTCGTGGTCCCCGGCGATGACCGCCTCGGCGAGGTGGATGTCGGCGTCCAGCAGCGCTGTCGTGGCCGCTCGGACGGCCGCCCCGGCGAAGCTGGTCATGCCCACCAGCTGGTCGCTGATGGTGCCCAGATCCTCGTGATACGCCTCGCGCATGATCGCCCTTCGGTGTCGTCGCAGGCAGCGTTGCAAGGTCGGGTAAACATCCGCCCGCGAGAAAATGAACTTCAGCTGCCCAGTGGTCTTCGGGCACGGACGGTTTGCCGTCGCCTTTAGCCTAGATCCATGACCGAGGTGCTGGCTGCGTGCGCGGGCCTGCTAGTCGGCATACTGCTGTGCGCCGTGGTCGTGCGCACTCGCCGACCCGCGCAGCCGGCCGAGCCCACCCACGCACCCGCTGAGGCTGGCGTCGGGCTGCCCAGTGAGGTGGGCGCGCTGTTGGGTGCGTTGAGCTCCAGCGGCATCGTGCTGGACCCGGCCGACGTGGTCGTGGCGTCCTCCCCGTCGGCACAGACCCGCGGTCTGCTGCAAGGTGATCAGCTGGCCCACCCATCGCTGCTCGTCCTCGCGCGTGCCGTGCGGGCATCCGGGGAGCCGTGCGAAGAGCGGCTGTGGTTGCCCCGCGGCCCACAGGGAGCCCGCCGCCTGATCAGCGCCCGCGCGGCGGCGCTCGGCAACGAGCACGTCCTGCTGCTCGTCGACGACCAGTCGCAGGCCCATTATGTCGAGGAGGTGCGCCGCGACTTCGTCGCCAACGTCAGCCATGAGCTGAAGACGCCATTGGGCGGGCTATCCCTGCTCGCGGAGGCCGTGCGCGGGGCCAAGGACGAGCCGGCCGCGGTCAACCGGTTCGCCAAGCGGATGCAGAAGGAGTCGCGGCGTCTGGCGAATCTCGTCAACGACCTGGTCGAGCTGTCCAAGCTGCAGTCCGAGGACCGGCTGCTGGACCCCCAGCGAGTGCAGCTCGGCGAGGTCGTCGGGCGGGCGGCCGCCGACGTGCAGGTCGCCGCCGAGGAGAAGCACATTCGCCTTGTCGTGCGTTCGGATCCGGACTGCTGGGTCTGGGGCGACAGCCACCTGTTGGTCACCGCGGTGCGCAACCTCATCGACAACGCGGTCGCCTACTCGGGGTCTGATACGAAGGTCGCCGTGCACGCCCGCCGGTGCGACGACGGCGGCCGCGAGATCATCGTCAGCGACCAGGGCCACGGCATCCCCGAAGCCGAGCAGGGCCGCATCTTCGAGCGGTTCTACCGCGTCGACGCAGCGCGCTCCCGAGCGACCGGTGGCACTGGCCTGGGTCTGTCCATCGTCAAGCACGTGTGCACCAACCACGGGGGCGACGTGTCCGTGTGGAGCGAGGTGGGCCGCGGGTCGACCTTCACCATCACCCTTCCCGCTCCCTCGCTCGGACCGGCCGTCGCGGACACCGAGACCGATCCCGCAGACCAGTCCGCCACGCCGACGCCTGAGGATGGCGAGCCAGCCATACGCCCGCTCGCCGAGCCCGCCCCTCGCTAAGGAGAGCCCGTCACCGATGAGCCGCATCCTGCTGGTCGAGGACGAGGAGTCCTTCTCTGACCCGCTCTCGTTCCTGCTGCGCCGCGAAGGCTTCGACGTCGCGGTCGCCGAGACCGGGACGGCGGGCCTGGCGCAGTTCGACGCCAACGGCGCCGACCTCGTGTTGCTCGACCTGATGCTCCCGGGGCTCTCGGGCCTGGAGGTATGCCGTGCGCTTCGTCAGCGCTCCAGCGTCCCCGTCATCATGCTCACCGCCAAGGATGACGAGATCGACAAGGTCGTCGGCCTGGAGCTGGGCGCCGACGACTACGTCACCAAGCCGTACTCATCCCGCGAGCTGCTCGCGCGCATCCGGGCCGTCCTGCGCCGCCACGCAGAGCCGGAGGAGCTGCTCGCGCCCACGGTCGAGGCGGGGCCCGTGCGCATGGACGTGGAACGGCATACCGTCGCGGTCAACGGGTCGGCAACAGCGCTGCCACTCAAGGAGTTCGAGCTACTGGAGATGCTGCTGCGCAACGCCGGTCGGGTGCTCACCCGCGGCCAGCTCATCGATCGGGTGTGGGGCACCGACTACGTCGGCGACACCAAGACCCTGGACGTGCACATCAAGCGCCTGCGCAGCAAGATCGAGGCCGATCCGGCCAACCCGCGGCACATCCTCACCGTGCGCGGCCTGGGATACAAGTTCGAGGCCTGAGGCGAGCTAGGGGCTGCCGGTGCCCGCCGGGCTGGCGGTCGAGGTGGGCTGCGCCGTCGAGGCCGGCCTGGCTGGACCGGACGTCGGCGCGGGCCCTTCCGGCGCCAAGGTTTCGTAGAAGCCGTTCGGGGCCAGGACCGGCACGTTGACGAGCGTCTTGCCAGCGGTCGTGACCAGGTAGATGCCGGTCCAGGATCCGGGATCGACCGCCATGCTCGGGAAGCTCACATCGGTGATCTGCGTCTGCTCACGGCCGGCCAGGCTGATCGGGGTGCCCGGCGCCGTGCTCGCCTCGGCCTGTTCCCGAGTCTGGAAGCTGACCTTGACCGAGCCGTCGCTCGTGTTGAGCAGGTACCCCGAGAGGTTGCCGGGGCCGCCCTTCTCGCTCGCAACAATGAGCAGGTTGCGCGCTGTGACCGGTCCACTGCTCGCTGGCACGCCGTCACCGGGGTTGTAGGACTCGGAGGTCTGAATGGGGGACATCGTCGAACAGGCGGAGAGTGCCAGAACGGCGCCGAGGGCGCCCACGACGGCCGCGCCGGAGTGCAGTCGCTTCACGTGCCGGAGCCTACCGGCCTCACCCCGTGGTATGCGTGACGAGGGGCCGACCCCGCTCGTCGCGGCGTGTGCGAGCCTCCCCAAACGCACGACCAGCGGATAATGTCAAGCCCCGTCTCGGGAAGCAGCGCCCGGCCAGCGTGCCTCTGACCTGCGCAAACGAGAACTTGGGCCTCGCCAGTGTCCGTGGCCACGTGCTATCCTGGAACCCGCGAAAGGGGATAACAGCACATGGTCTTCAAGGTCGGCGAGACGGTCGTGTACCCGCACCACGGGGCGGCACTGATCGAAGAAATCAACAACCGCACGATCAAGGGAGTGGACAAGCTCTATCTGAAGCTCAAGGTCGCTCAAGGCGATCTGACCATCGAGGTCCCTGCGGAAAACTGCGACTTGGTCGGCGTCCGCGATGTCGTCGGCCAAGAGGGCCTGGACCGGGTGTTCGAGGTGCTGCGCGCTCCCTATACCGAAGAGCCGACCAACTGGTCGCGCCGCTACAAGGCCAATCTGGAAAAGCTCGCCTCTGGCGATGTCATCAAGGTCGCCGAGGTCGTGCGGGATCTATGGCGCCGCGACAAGGACCGGGGCCTGTCCGCTGGTGAGAAGCGGATGCTGGCCAAGGCCCGCCAGATTCTCGTCTCCGAGCTCGCCCTCGCCGAGAAGACCAACGAGGACAAGGCCGAAGCCATCCTCGATGAGGTTCTCGCCTCCTGAGTGCAGCTGCACCCGATCGACCCCGGCGCCCTGGCGTCGGGGTCGTCATTGTTGCGGCTGGCTCGGGCCGTCGACTCGGGTCGGCCGTTCCCAAGGCTTTTGTCGAGGTCGCCGGCCAGTCGCTGCTCTGGTATGCCGGGTCAGCCGCCTTAGGGTGCCCCGACACGGCATACCTGGTCGTGGTGGCCCCACGGGAGCATGTGCAAGCTGCCGAGGCCGTCGTTGCGCCGTTGGCCGACGCTGCTGGCGTGCCGTGTCGACTTGTCGCCGGAGGCGCCGAACGCGGCGACAGCGTCCTGGCTGGGCTGCGGGCCTTGCCTGACGAGCTGGCGATCGTCCTGGTGCACGACGCCGCCCGCGCGTTCGCCCCCGCCGATGTGTTCGCGAGGGTTGCGGAGGCGGTGCGGGCCGGTCATCCGGCGGTCGTTCCGGGGCAGCCGGTCGTCGACACGATCAAGAGCGTCGATGCGGCCGGGGTAGTGACCGGCACGCCCGATCGTCAATCGCTACGCGCCGTGCAGACACCGCAGGGGTTCGACCGCGCCACCTTGGCCGGCGCGCACGCGCAGGGCAGCCTGGCCACCGATGACGCCGCGCTCGTGGAGCGACTCGGCGTGCCCGTGCTCGTCGTCGACGGCCACCCGGACGCGTTCAAGGTGACTACCGCCGCTGATCTGCTACGGGCGGAGCGGTTGGTCGCCGATCGGGTGGCTCCGCCGGGGGCTCCGTAGGGGGCTCCGCGGGGGGCCTCCGCGGGGCCTCCGCGGCGGTCGATGTGATGCCGAACTGGAAGCCGACGCGGAAGCCGGCGCGCTTTCACGTCGATCGGCGTGGCAGGATGCCCGGATGAGCCCCGTTGCTGTCGTCACTGGTGGAGGCAGCGGCATCGGAGCCGCCACGGCCAGGCGCTTGGCGAGCGACGGCTACGACGTCGTGGTCTGTGGGCGCCGCCGCGAACGGCTGCAGCAGGTCGCAACTGAGCTCGGTGCGGGCGCCCGCGCCGTCGTCATGGACGTCACCGACCCGGCCAGCGTCGCCACGGCGGTTTCTGACGTCGGGGAATGCGATGTCCTCATCAACAATGCCGGAGGGGCGATCGGCGCGGAGACCGTGGAGAACGGCCGCCCCCAGGACTGGCGTGACATGTACGAGTCGAACGTCCTGGGGGTCCTGCAGGTGACCCAGGCGTTTCTGCCGCTGCTGCGGCGCAGCCCCGAGGGCGGCACCGTCGTCGTGGTTTCGTCGATCGCGGGGCTGTCGGTTTACGAGGGGGGCGCCGGGTACACGACCGCGAAGCACGCCGTGACCGCCCTCGCCGAGACGCTGCGCCTCGAGCTGTCCGGCGAGCCTACGCGCGTCATCGAAATCGACCCGGGAATGGTGCACACGGAGGGCTTCTCACTGACGCGCTACCGCGGCGACCAGGACCAGGCGGACTCGGTGTATGCCGGTGTCGACCGGCCGCTCGTCGCCGACGACGTCGCCACGTGCATCGCCTTCTGTGTCGGGCTACCCCAGCACGTCAACGTCGACCGGTTGGTCGTCAAGCCGGTGGCGCAGGCGGCCCCGCACAAGGTGTATCGCGGCCCGATCGACTGGCACCATGACGCTGGCCGACCCTGAGGGGTGGCGCCGGTGTCGATGAGTTCTGCTGGGCGGGTTCTGGTCGTGCTGGGCGGGCTTCCGGGCACCGGCAAGACGACGGTCGCGCGCGTGCTGGCTCGACGGCTCAGGGCGGTCCACGTGCGCATCGACTCGATCGAGGCCGCGCTTGTCGAGGCCGGCCTGACCGGCGAGATCGGACCGCTAGGCTACGCCGCGGCATACGCAGTCGCCCGTGACCAACTGGGCCTCGGCTGGTCGGTTGTCGCCGACTCGGTGAACCCCATCGAGTCGACCCGGGCCGCGTGGCTCGAGGTCGGCGCCCACGCAGGCGCCCACGTTGTGGAGGTCGAGCTCACCTGCGCCGACCGGGTCGAGCATCGCCACCGTGTCGCCGACCGGGTGAGCGACATCGCCT
>JBIOUP010000110.1:0-31294 GCA_044867305.1 Dermatophilaceae bacterium | reverse complement strand
ACCTCGGGCAGGCTGGCCTCGAACCGGTCCGGCTCGGTGCGGTCGGGGTAGATGTAGAAGTAGTCGCGGTATGCCGGTTCGCCGGCTCGGGCGCGCCGGGCCCACTCGTGCTCCCGAGCCACGTGGTTGAGCACCAGGTCCAGCACCAGGCTGATCCCGTTGTCGCGCAACAGCTTCGCCAGGTCGCGGAGGTGGTCGACGGTACCCAGGTCGGGGCGGACCTCCCGGAAGTCCGACACGGCATACCCGCCGTCGTCGTCTCCGTCTCGGGAGCGCAACAGCGGCATGAGGTGCAGGTAGGTGACGCCCAGCTCCTTGAGGTAGCCGATGCGTTGTTGGACGCCGCAGAGGTCCGTCGCGAACCGGTCGGCGTAGGCCGCGTAGCCGAACATGCGCGGCGACTGCAGCCAGTCCGGCTCGAGCAGGCGCCGGGTGTCGAGCCGGTGCAGGTCCGGATCACGGTCGCGGTATGCCCTCGCCGCCAGCTGCACGAGCCGGTCCGCGACGACTGCTGCCCGCTCGTCGTAGAGCTCGGTGAGTCCGCAGGTCAGCTCGTCCCACCAGCGGCGCAGGCGCAGCTCGAACGCTTCCTGCCGCTCAGTCGAGCAGCCACCCAGGACCGCCGCGGCGCGTTCCAGGGCCTGACCACATGAGTCGGCGCAGACTTCGGGCCGCGGAAAGGTGCCCTGAAGGGGGGCACGCGGCATCGGCACAGCTGGCGGTTCCTTCCCTCGGACCTCCGGCGGTTTGCGCATAAAGCGCTTGCACCGGGCACTTCCCACGGTACCTCGCCTCGGTTGTCAGCCCCCCGGGCGTTGGTCCCGCAGTCCGTCGCGAGGGCCGGGGCCGCTGCGCTGGCTCAGAAGCGGTGAAAGTGCCCCTGGCCGCCAGGTGATCAGACGCTCGGCGCCCTTCGGGCGAACGGGGCCTGAACAAGGGCAGGATGGTGGCATGTCCGAGCGCACCAGGGCGCCGGTGTCGCCCAAGGACCGGTTCATCACGGTGTACGGGCGTAACCCGGTGCTCGAGGCGCTGCAGAACAACGCCCTGGACATCGACAAGGTCCTGGTCGCCGAGCAGGCGCGCGGACCGCATGTCCACGAGATCGTCGCCGCCGCGCAGCGACGGGGCGTTGCGCTGCATCGGGTTTCCGCCGAGCGGGTCAAGAAGCTGGCCGGCAACGGCAAACAGGACCAGGGGGTGTGCGCCGACGTCGTGGCGCCGAGGATGCGCTCACTCGATCGCGCCCTGGCCGAGGGGCTGTCCGGGTCGGTCCTCGTTCTCGACGGGATCACCACTCCGGCGAACGTCGGCATGACCCTGCGAACGGCCACCGCTGCGGGGTTCAGCGGCATCGTCGTGCCGCGCCGCGGGGTCGCCTCGCTCGACCCGCTCGTCGTCAAAGCCTCCGCGGGCGTCGCCTTCCGCGCGCCCATCCTCAAGACTGCGACTGCGACCGAGGCGGTGCAGACCTTGCGCGACAATGGCTTTCATGTCGTGGGGCTGGATGCCGCTGCCCCGCTGACCCTGTTCGACACCGACCTGCCGCGCGACACGGCATACCTGCTCGGCAGCGAGACCGCAGGTCTGGGGTACGACGTCGCTTTCCAGGTGCAGACCTGGGTCTCGATCCCCATGGCCGGCGAGGTGGAGTCCCTCAACGTTTCTGCGGCCGCCGCGGTCCTGTGCTTCGAGGTCGTTCGCCGCAGCAGGTGAGCGGCGACCCGACTCAGCCGGCCCACTTCTGCACCAGGGTACGAACCACCTTGAGGTCTCGCGTGGTGGCGACTCCGGCGATGCTCTCGATCCGGGCGTTGGTCAGCCGGGCCTTGTGGAACGGCACCGACAGCCACAGGATCACGTGCGGCCCCACGACCACCGCGCGCTCCCCCGCGTTGTCCCAGCCCTGCAGCCGAGAGCGTGCCTCTGCCGACGGTCCGGCTTGCAGGAAGACGATGTAGACGCGGGCGTCCGGCAGCGGAGGCGTCATCCCCTCGACCGTCGCCACGAGCTCGCGCAGCTGCGCCGGCGTGCGCACGATTGTCGGGATGTCGAAGCCGAACTCCTCCGACAGCACCGTCTGCAGATGTGACGCGACCTCGGCAGCGCTGCGTGTCGGTGTGGTGACCCGCAGGTTCCCGCTCTGGATGTGAGTGGCGACCTCGGCGTAGCCGTGCTCGGGCAGCAGCGCGTTGATCCGCGCCATCTTAACCCACCGGGACCCAACATTGACCGCGCGCAGGAACGCGATGTAGGTGGGCATCAGTCTGCAGCAACCGAATCGGCGCTTGGTAGGTCGACGTCGACGCTGCCGGCACCAATCTGGGTGACTCGGCCGCCGACGGTGACCACGCCGTTCGCGTCGATCGCGACGGTGAGCAACGAGGGACGCAGCACTGCGGCGCCCTGGGAGATGACCATCCGGGTCGAGCGGGCGCCCTCGTGGGCGAGCAGGCTGCCCAGGTTCGCCGCGGCCGAGCCGGTCGCCGGGTCCTCGACAACCGACGTGCCCTGGCTGAAGAAGAACCGCGCCTCGACGGTGTCCAGACCGGCGCGTGCCCAGGCAAGACACAGCGCTTCCCCCCGAGGCGACATCGCGTGCCGGCGCAGCAGGCCGGCGTCGGGGACGGCCCGCCGGACCGCGTCGGGCGACACCAACGGCACGAGCAGCTGGTCGACGCCAGCCTCGACCCAGACTCCGGGCCCGGCCACGTCTGTCGGGTCCACCCCCAGCATCGCGGCCAGCTCGGCACCGTCGGTGTCATCCGGACGGACCGTCGCCGGGTTGGCCGTGAGGGTCCACCCGCTTGCGTCAGCGCGAACCGGGATGTCACCCGCCGGCATACGAAGCACGACCGCGTCGCGCCCCGTGCGCTCCCCTACCACGTATGCCGTGCCGAGCGTTGGGTGCCCGGCGAACGGCATCTCGATGGTCGGCGTGAAGATCCGGACCGCGGCGTCGATGCCCGCAAGGTCGCCCCCCGCTTCTGCGAGGGTGAGGAACGTCGACTCGGAAAGGTTGAACTGGCGGGCCACCTGTTGCATCACGGCGGCATCGAGCGGCTCAGCCGGGGCGTCGAAAACGGCGAGCGGGTTGCCGGAGAACGGGTCGCCCTCGATGGCGAAGACGTTGAGCAGTCGGAACGGCAGGCGCATGCCGACAGCCTTGCACGCCGCCGCAGGGGTCAGTCGGCTGAGTCGAAGAACTCTGCGGCGCGCCGGTCCAGCGACTCGGGGGTGAGGTCCTCGGTCCGCTGACTCAGCATCCATTGCTGACCGAACGGATTGCGCAGGCGCCCGCCGCGCTCGCCGTAGAACTGGTCAGCCAACGGGTAGACGATCTCGGCGCCTGCGGCGACGGCTCGTTCCCACGCGACGTCCACGTCCGGCCAGTACATGGCCATGATGGCGGTGACCATGCCTCCGAGGGATGACGGGGCCTTGACCGGCGCGCCGTCGTCGCCGGCGTCCTCGGTCACCATGACGACGGAGTCCCCGATCCGCAGCTCGGCATGGATGAGCTGGCCGCTGGGTGCCGTGAATGCATCACCGAGCTGTTCGGCTCCGAACGCGTTGCGATAGAACGCGATCGCGGCAGGGCCGTCGCTGACGACCAGCCGCGGGGTGACCGTGTGCAGATGGTCAGGGACGCCGGCGATCGGGGTGTTCGAGCTGCTGGTCATGGGCGGCGCTCCGCACTGCGACGAGAGCGGATGTTCCGTCCTTCTCTTCGTCGAGGCGTCGGCCGGCTGCCGACAAACTCCGCGACTTTGTCGTTACTCCGCGATGCGTCATGGAGCAACAACAAACTCGTTGAGTTTGCGCGGTTGCGCGCGGTCACGGCGAGAGCTCCCAGGAGTGCACCGGCACGTTGGCGTGCATGTTCTCGGCATACTGTTCGAGCATCCGGCGCAACGCTTCGACCCGGTCGACCCCGCGGGCCTGCAGCCGATGCACCGTCTCGATCTGCCAGCTGGCGCCGTTGTGTGAGGACAAGCAACGGCCCTCGATCACCCCCAGGTAGTGCTCGCGCACGGCGTCGGACACTCCCCATTGCCGCAGCCCTTCGTGAGCCAGGGGTAGCAGGTGTCGCAGCACCAGCTCGGTGGCCGGCAGGTCACCCAGGCGCGGCCAGAACAGCCGGGCCTCGATGCCGTCGCGCGCAGCAGCCAGGAAGTTCTCTTGCGCCACACCGAAGCTCATCCGGGTCCACACTGGCCGGTCCTCGTGCGCCAGCGCCCGCAACGCCCCGTAGTAGAAAAGCGCGTTGGCCATGGCGTCGACGATCGTCGGCCCGGCAGGCAGCACCCGGTTCTCCACGCGCAGATGCGGTGTCCCGCCGACGATGTCGTAGATCGGCCGGTTCCAGCGGTAGATGGTGCCGTTGTGCAGACGCATCTCGGCCAGCGCCGGCACGCCGCCGGTCTCGAGCACGGCCACCGGGTCCTCGTCGGACAGCTCGGGCAGCAGTGCGGGGAAGAAGCGCACGTTCTCCTCGAACAGGTCGAAGATCGACGTGATCCACCGGTCGCCGAAGAACACGCGCGGGCGCACCCCTTGGTTCTTCAGCTCCACCGAGCGGGTATCGGCGGCCTGGGTGAACAGCACGATGCGCGTCTCGGCCCACAGCTGGCGGCCGTAGAAGAACGGTGAGTTGGCGGCGAGGGCCACCTGGGGTCCGGCTAGGGCCTGGGCGCCGTTCCAGTGGTCGGCGAACTCTCCGGGCGCGACCTGAAGGTGCAGCTGCATCGAGGTGCACGCGGACTCGGGTGCGAGCGAGTCGGCATACTGGGCCAGCCGTTCGCCGGAGGGGCCTTCGATGTCGAGGAAGATGTCCTCGCCCCGAGCCGCGAGTACGGCGTCGTTGAGCGCTTGGTAGCGAGCGTTGGCGCTCATCCACTCGCCCTCGAAGTGCCCCGGGGTGACCGTGGGCAGGATGCCGATCATCATGATGTGTGTGCCGAGCTCGGCGCTGCGTCGTTCGGCCTCGTTGAGCGAGGCACGCAGTTCACGTTCCATCTCGAAGGCGGTGTCCCCGAGCAGTTGACGCGGGCTGACGTTGAACTCGATGTTGTAGCGCCCCAGCTCGGTCTGGTACTCCGGGTCCTCGATGCGACGCAGCACCTGGGCGTTGTCCATCCGCGGGCGGTAGTCGCGTCCGACGAGGTTGAGCTCGATCTCCATGCCGGTCATCGGCTTGTCGAACTCGAAGTGGCTGAACGCGAGCATCCGGGCGAAGACGTCCAGGCACAAGGTGACCTTCTCGCGGTAGCGCTGGCGCTGCTCCCTCGTGAAGGTGACCGCTTCGATGTCCTTGCCCATGCAGCGAGGGTATGCCGTTCGCTCACCCTTCGCGACGGTCGCCGGGGCGTGGCCGAACTACGCACGGCCGCTTTCCTCGCCCGGGTCGATGTGATACCACACCGGAACCCGCACACTGGAACCCGCTACGGTTTCACATGACCCGCCAGCGGACAAGCGGGCTTTGCGGATTCGGCAGTCCGGCGCGCCGGGTGACCTCCATGTCGGTGTCGGTGCACCGCCCTAGCCTGCGGCTGTGCGCTTGCTCCACACCTCCGACTGGCACCTGGGCCGGTCGTTCCACCAGGTGGGGATGCTCGATGCCCAAGCCGCGTTCCTCGACCACCTCGTCGAGGTCGTGCGGTCCGAGCGGCTCGATGCGGTGCTCGTCTCGGGAGATGTCTACGACCGGGCGCTGCCCGCGCCAGACACCGTCGCGCTGCTGTCCGAAGGGGTGACCCGGCTCATCGACGCCGGAGCGCAGGTCGTCATGTCCAGCGGCAACCACGACTCCGCGATCCGGTTGGGGTTCGCCGACAGACTCCTGTCCCGCGCGGGGCTGCACATCTGCTCTAGGGTGTCCGCGGTGGGCCAGCCGGTAGTCATCGGCGATGTTGCCGTATACCCGATCCCCTACCTCGAGCCAGCCGTGGCGGCACCCGCTTTCGACGCCGACGAGGTCAGCCACCGCGCCGTGCTGCAGGCAGCCGTCGCAGCGATCCGCGCTGAGCACCGCCAGCGCGGCGGACGGTTGGTGATCATGGCGCACGCTTTCGTGGCCGGCGCGGTCGGGTGCGAGTCCGAGCGCGACATCTCCGTTGGTGGCGTGGCGGTCGTGCCGGCGAGCCTGTTCGACGGTGCGGACTACGTGGCCCTCGGCCATCTGCACCGACGCCAGCCGGTGACCGCGGCGGTCCGCTACAGCGGGTCCCCTCTCGCCATGTCGTTCGGGGAGGCCGACCACGTCAAGGGCAGCTGGCTGGTCAACCTGGACGCGTCCGGCGGCGTCGCGTGCGCGCCGGTCGATGCCCCGGTGCCCAGGCCACTCGCCGTCCTCCGTGGCGACCTGGAAGCGTTGCTTGCCGACCGCACCCTCGCGGACGCCGAGCAGGCTTGGTGTCACGTCGTGCTCACCGACCCGCTGCGGCCGTTGGGGGCGATGGACCGGCTGCGCCGGCGGTTTCCACACACCCTCAAGCTCGAGTTCCAGCCGAGCCAACGCATCCCGAGCTGCACGGCATACTCGGCCGGCGCGATGCCCGCTCGCCCAGAGCTGGACGTGTGCTGTGACTTCCTGGCCCACGTGCGCGCAGGCACCCCGGCAACGGCGCAGGAGCGGGCGGTGCTGGCCGAGGCGGTCGAGCAGTCGCGGGTCGCGCGCGGCCTTCGCGGCGACGAGGCGGGCGCGGTGCCCGACGAAGGCGTGGCATGAGGCTGCACCGGCTTGCGGCGCAGGCCTTCGGGCCGTTTCCGGGGCGCGTCGAGGTCGACCTCGACGCGCTGGCGTCAGCCGGCATCTTCCTCATCCACGGACCAACCGGGGCCGGCAAGACCAGCCTGCTCGACGCTATCTGCTTTGCGCTCTATGCCGCTGTGCCGGGTGCGCGCCCAGCCGGGCGTTCCCTGCGCAGCGACCACGCCAGCCACGGTGCGGCCCCCCGGGTCGAGCTCGAGTTCACCGCGGTCGGTCGGCGCCTGTGCATCGTCCGCTCGCCCGAGTTCCGCCGGCCCAAGCGCAGAGGCACCGGCGAGACGACCGTGCCGGCTTCGGTGCTGCTAACCGAGCGGGTGGGCGGGCAGTGGGAGGCGCTGTCGCACCGGGCCGACGAGGTCGGCGAGCTCGTCAAGGACGTCCTGGGCATCGGTTTGGAGCAGTTCGTCAAAGTCGTGCTGCTGCCTCAGGGCGACTTCGCGGCGTTCCTGCGAGCTTCGCCGGAGTCGCGACGCGAGCTGCTGGAACGACTGTTCGACGTGTCGCGGTTCACCGACGTCGAGGACTGGCTAATCCAGCAGCGCCGCGCCGGTGCGGTGCGTCTGGCCGAGACGCAGGCGGCGCTGGCGATGCAGCTGACCAGGGTCGATGACGTCCTGGCAAGGCTGCCACCAGAGCTGTCCGCTGGAGTGGCGGCATGGGCAGACGTGTCGCACCGCGAGCTCGAGGGTGCAGTGGCCACGGTGCTCGGCCGGGTCCGCGGGGTTGCCGCTGCCGCGCTCGCCGAGCGCGACGCCGCCGAGGCACGCGAGCGCGACCGGCTCCGCGAGCGCGACTGGGCAGCCCGTCAGCTGGTATGCCGGCAAAAGGCTCAGCAGGCCGGGGCGGTCCTTGCCGACCTGGCCGCCCGTGAGGACGAGCTGAACGCGCTCGGCGAGCGGGTCGCGCTCGCGCGACGGGCGGCCTGCGTCGCGGGCGACCTGCGTGCCCTCGCCGACGCAGCAGCGAGGACTTCGGCCGCGCGGGACCGAGCAAATGCGGCATCCGAGCGAGTCGGCGAGCTTGGGCCGGGTCTGGACGTCATGGACGCAGCCGCCGCAGAGAAGCTGGCCGGCGTCCTCTCCACCTTCGACGCCAGACTCGCCGAGGTTGCGGCGTTGGACCAGGCTCTGGGACAGGCTCGGCGCCGCGTTGGCGCCCAGCAGCAGGTGACGGCCGTTGCTGCGCAGAACCTCGCCGCTGTCGAGGCCGACGCCGAGCGGCTGCTCGCGGTGTCGGCCGAGCTCGCGGAACGGCGGCGCACGGCCGCGGCGGCAGCTGCCGTGGTGCCCCAAGCCCTGCGGGATGTCGACCACGTCCTCGGCCTCCTGCGGCTGCGCACCACGCTGGACGCCCGCCTTGCCCAGCTCTCCGACGCCAGGGGACGGGCCGGCGCAGCCGACGACGCGGCCCGGGTCGCCCATGCTCGCTGGCTGGACATGCGCCAAGCACAGCTCGACGCCTTGGCGGCTCGGCTCGCTGCCGAGCTGGTCGACGGGCAACCGTGCCCGGTCTGCGGCTCCGCCCGACACCCGAGCCCCGCCGACTCGGCTGCGGCAGTGCCGGACGACGCTGTCGCGGCCGCCGAGGCGGAGTGGACGGCTCGCCGCGCCCTCCTCGAGGCGGCTCAGGGCGACGTCGCGGCAAGCGAGGGAGCGGTCCTGGCCCTCGGCGAGCACGCGGGAGTGCTCGATCGAGAGGCTGCGGCGCTCGCCGCCGACCTGGCAGCCGCCCAGGATCGGCTCGGTATCGCGCAGGCCCACGCAGACCAGCTCGCTGCGCTGGAGGCCCACCACGACGAGGTCGTCGACGAGCTGATGTCCGTCCGCGAGCGCCAGGATCAGGCCCAGCGCGCGATGCAGGAGGCGAGCGGGCGGCTCGATGCGATGCGAGCCGAGGCGGAACGGACCGAGCAGGACCTGAGTGAGCGGCGGCGCCGGCATACCGACGGATGCCCGTGTGCGACCGGCTCGCCGTCTGCCGACCATGGTGCCGCCCCGACCCGGCATACCGAAGTCACGGTGGCCGTGGCAGAGCTGCTCGAGGCGAGCAAAGCCCGCGCCGAGGCCACGCGGCATGAGTCTGCCACCACCCGGGCGGTGTCGTATCGACTGGCGGACAACGGGTTCGACTCCGTTGCCGGGGCCAGGGCGGCCTTCGTTGCGCAGGACACCCTGGCGAGCCACGAGCGCCTGCTCAGGCAGGCCGAGCGGGAGCGGGTCCAGGCGCAGACGGTGCTCGCCGACCCCGAGGTCGCGCAGGCGTTGCGTGCCGAGGAGACCGACCTCGCCGCCCTGGAGGAGGAGCTGGCGCATGCCCGGCGGACCCGCCAGCTCACCGAGCGCACGTCAACCCTCGCCGAGCAGTCCGACCGCGACCTCACCCAGCTACGCGTGCTGGTGGCCGAGCACGCGCACCGGGTCGCCGAGCTGTCCGACCGACACACCGCCATCGCACGGCTGGCCGATACGGCGGGCGGCCTCGGACCGGACAACACTCTGCGGATGCGACTGTCCGCGTATGTGTTGGCGGCCCGGCTGGAGCGGGTCGTCGAGCTGGCCAACGAACGGCTGGCGGCGATGGGCGACGGCAGGTACCGGCTGCGCCACTCCGATGCTCCGGTTGCCGGCGGGCGACGCAGCGGTCTCGGTCTGATGGTCGAGGACCTCTGGACCGGGCAGGCTCGCGACACCGCGACGCTCTCGGGCGGCGAGTCGTTTGTCGCGTCATTGGCGCTGGCGCTCGCACTGGCCGACGGGGTGCGTGAAGAGGCCGGCGGGTTCGACCTGCAGACGTTGTTCATCGACGAGGGGTTCGGGTCCTTGGACGAAGACAGCCTGGAGCAGGTCCTCGATGTCCTGGACGGACTGCGCGAGGGCGGCCGCGCGGTGGGTGTGGTCAGCCACGTGGCAGACCTGCGCGCCCGGATCCCAAACCAGCTGCATGTCACCAAGACCGCGGCGGGGTCACGGGTGAGCCTCGTGGGGGGCGACGCCGCCTGACGACTGCTGAGATTGGGGAAGACCGTGCACGCTGTGGCGTCGAGGTCCTACCCCGATGACGCACTTCGTCGGTGGGGCGGTCGGCTACTATTCGAACGCTTCCGGCGGCGGACAGGAGCACACCAGGTGCCGGTCGCCGTAGGCCCCGTCGATCCGGGCCACGGGCGGCCAGTACTTCGACTTCGGATCGACGCCCGCTGGGAAGGCGGCGTCGCGCCGCTCGTAAGGATGCTCCCACTTGCCGGCGAGTGACTCAGCGGTGTGCGGCGCGTTGCGCAGCATGCTCTCGCTGACCAGCAAGCCAGTGGTGTGCACCGCCTCGATCTCGTCGCGGATCGCGATCATCGCATCGCAGAACCGGTCCAGCTCCCGCAGATCCTCGCTCTCGGTCGGCTCGACCATGAGCGTCCCCGCCACCGGGAAGGACATCGTCGGAGCGTGGAAGCCGTAGTCGATCAGCCGTTTGGCGACGTCCTCGACGGTGACGCCGGTCTGCCTGGTCAGCTCGCGCAGATCGAGAATGCACTCGTGCGCGACCAGTCCACCCGGCCCGGTGTAGAGCACCGGATAGTGCGGCGACAGCCGCGCCGCGACGTAGTTGGCGTTCAGAATCGCGACCTGCGTTGCGCGCGTCAGACCGGCGCCGCCCATGAGCCGCACGTACGCCCACGAGATCGGCAGGATGCTCGCCGACCCGTAGGGGGCGGCGGACACCGGGCCGACGCCGGTCGCCGGTCCAGCCTCGGCCGAGAGGGGGTGGTTGGGCAGGTACGGCGCGAGGTGGGCCCGCACGGCGACCGGGCCGACACCCGGCCCGCCGCCGCCATGCGGAATGCAGAACGTCTTGTGCAGGTTGAGGTGCGACACGTCGGCGCCGAAGCGCCCTGGCTGCGCCAGCCCGACGAGGGCGTTCAGGTTCGCGCCGTCGACGTACACCTGCCCGCCCGCATCGTGGACCAGCTCACACAGCTCGCCGATCGTCGGCTCGTACACCCCATGCGTGGACGGGTAGGTGACCATGATCGCCGCGAGGTCGTCGCGGTGCGCGTCGACCTTGGTGCGCAGGTCGGCCATGTCGATGTCGCCTCCGCTCGCCGTGGCCACGACGACGACCTTGAGCCCCGCCATGACCGCTGAGGCGGCGTTGGTGCCGTGAGCACTGGCGGGGATGAGGCACACCCGGCGGTGCCCTTCGCCCTGGGCTTGGTGGTAGGCGTGGATCGCCATGAGCCCGGCGAACTCGCCCTGCGAGCCGGCGTTGGGTTGCAAGGAGACCGCGTCGTAGCCGGTCAGCTCGCACAGCCAGCCGGACAGCGCCTCGATCAGGGCGCGAATACCCTCGGTCTGCTCCGGCGGTGCGAACGGGTGCAGGTGCGCGAACTCAGGCCAGGTCAGCGCCTCCATCTCGGTGGTCGCGTTGAGCTTCATGGTGCACGAGCCCAGCGGGATCATCCCTCGGTCGAGAGCGAAGTCCTGGTCGGCGAGTCGACGCAGGTAGCGCAGCATGGCCGTCTCGCTGCGGTGGTCATGGAAGACCGGATGGGTCAGGTATGCCGTGCGCCTGGCGAGCGCCTCGCCCCAAGCGGTGGCGCCGGTTCCGAGGGATGAGGACTGACCGCTTCCGCCGTCGGCAACCGGCCCAACACCGAACGCGTCCCAGACCGCCGCCAGGTCAGCGGTGCTCGTCGTCTCGTCACAGCTGAGCGAGAGGGTGTTCTCGTCGACCAGCCACACGTTGACGCCCCGAGCCGCGCACTCGCGTTGCAGCGCAGCCGCCCGGGCGGGGACCCGGACGCGGACCGTGTCGAACGGCACCGACGTGAGCACCTCGACTCCCCCGCGTGACAGCCCGAACGCGAGCCGGCGGGTCAGCCTGTGCACGCGCCGTGCGATCGCGGCCAGCCCCTGCGGGCCGTGCCACACGGCATACATGCTGGCCATGACGGCGAGCAACACCTGGGCGGTGCAGATGTTCGACGTGGCCTTTTCGCGGCGGATGTGCTGCTCTCGCGTCTGTAGCGCCAGGCGGTACGCGGGAGCACCGGACGCGTCAAGGGAGACCCCGACCAGGCGCCCGGGCATGGAGCGCTCCAAGCCCGCGCGGACCGACATATACCCGGCATGCGGGCCGCCGAAGCCCATCGGCACCCCGAACCGCTGGCTCGACCCCACGGCGATGTCGACGCCCCACTCCCCCGGCGCAGCCACCAGGGTGAGGGCCAGCAGGTCCGCCGCGACGGTGACCAGCGCACCGTGGTTGTGCGCGGCATCCACCAGCTGCGCCCAGGAGCGCACCTCACCGTCGGCCGCTGGGTACCGCACGAGCACCCCGAACACGTCACGTCCTGCTGCGGCGCGGGCCAGCGCATCCGGTGTGTCGACGCCGGACAGGTCCGCGACGACGACGTCGATGTCCAGGGGCGTGGCGCGAGTGCGCACCACGGCGAGCGTCTGCGGAAAGACCTCCCGGTCGATGAGGAGCACGGCGCCTGCCGGTCGTCGGTTGCTGCGGCGCATGAGCGTCATGGCCTCAGCAGCGGCCGTGGCCTCATCGAGCAGGGAGGCGCCGGCGATGGGCAGGCCGGTGAGGTCGCTGACGACCGTCTGGAAGTTGAGCAGGGCCTCCAGGCGGCCTTGGGAGATCTCCGGCTGGTAGGGGGTGTATGCCGTGTACCAGGCCGGGTTCTCCAGGACGTTGCGCAGCACGACGGGCGGGGTGATGGTGCCGTAGTAGCCCAGGCCGATCATCGAGCGAAGGACGGTGTTGCGGTTGGCCAGCGCCCGTAGCTCGGCGATGACCGCTGGCTCGGAAGGCGCGGCAGGCATGCCCAATGGCTGAGCGGAGCGAATCCGCGGAGGCAGGGCCGTGTCGACGAGGGCCTCGAGCGAGGGTTGGCCGACTAGGGTGAGCATCCGGCGTTGGTCGTGCTCGCTAGGGCCGATGTGGCGGGTGGGGAAGTCGGCAGGAATGTCGAGATCGGCTGGCTGATCCATGAAACCTCCGGACGTTCGGGCGTGAACCGCGGTGGTTCCCCCTCTGTCGGGCCGAAGGCCGGTTCAGAGTTGCCTGCTCACACGGTCCTGGCGCCTGAGAGGTTCCGGGGAGGTTGCCCCTTCGGCGCCCCAGCGGCGACTCCAGTCGTCCCGGGGACTCTCCCGTGTGAGGTGATCAGCGCTGGCGAATCTACCAGGCTCAGGCCATCAGGCGGGCCACCCGGCGGGCCCCGAGCTCGTCGCCTTCGGCGATGACCTGCTCGTCCTCGGCGCGTTCGCCGGGCAGGTCGGCCAACGTGCCTTCGACTTCGCGCCAGACCCGACCGACGGCGATGCCGAACACACCCTGACCACCCTGCAGCAGGTCGATGACCTCGTCCGGTGAGGTGCACTCGTAAACCGTGGCCCCGTCGCTCATCAGGGTGATCTCGGCAAGGTCGTCGACGCCGCGCTCACGCAACGCGGTGATCGCCGTGCGGATCTGCTGGAGCGAAACGCCGGTGTCCAGCAGGCGCTTCACGACCTTCAACACCAGGATGTCGCGGAACCCGTAGAGGCGCTGGGTGCCCGATCCGGTGGCGCTGCGCACCGACGGCTCGACCAGACCCGTGCGCGCCCAGTAGTCCAGCTGTCGGTAGGTGATGCCGGCCGCCCGGCATGCCGTTGGTCCGCGGTAGCCGATGTCTTCGCTGAGCTGAGGCAGGTCGTCGGCGAAGAGCACCCCTTGGGCTGGGACGTGGACGTGCTTAGCCTCACCGGTCACGGCGCCTCCTCAGTTCCTCAGCCCAAACCTACCGTGCGTAACTACAGCCTCGTTGTTCTCTTGTTCGACGGTACGGCCACCGGCCCCTAGCGTCAACGACCCCAGACCTCGGCGCGCCATGACCGGCACCACACATCGCAGGATCTCAACCTCAACCTTAACGTGAGACTTTACGGCGGTGACGAGCGGGAGCGAACGCAGCGTTGCCGTTGTTTCCCGCCGTTGTGACAACCGTTGGCCTCGGCTCGAGAACGGCACACCCACACCAGGCCCAGTGCGACGCGAGAAGCGCCCGGACGCCCCGCTAGCGCTCCTGCTCCCCTGCCCCGGTCGAGTCCTCGAAGTCCTCTGGAGAGATCTGCTCGAGGAACTCGCGGAACTTCTCGACCTCGTCATCCTCCTCGGGGGTGACGACGATGCCCGCGTCGTCGAAGACCTCCTCGGCGACGAGGATCGGCGCCGGCACCCGCAGGGCAAGCGCGATGGCGTCGGAGGGGCGCGCAGAGATCTCGGTGCCGTCGATGTCCAGCGTTGCGTAGAAGACCTTGTCCTTCAGCGCGTCGATCCGCACCTGGAGCAGTTGATGACCCAACGCCTCGAGGATGTCGCGCATCAGGTCGTGGGTGAGCGGACGCGGCGAGACGACGCCCTGCTGCGCGTAAGCGATCGCGGTGGCCTCTGCAGCCCCGATCCAGATGGGCAGATGACGGTCCCCGTCGCGCTCCCGCAGCAGCACGATCGGCTGGTTCGTGGGCATCTCGACCCGGACGCCGAGGACGTCGACCTCGATCACGCCATTACGGTACCTCGCGTTGGGGCCCAAAGGCATCAGGGTCCAAGTGCCGCCTTCAACAGGGCCGCATGCAGGGCCAGGCAATGGTGCAGAACCTCGGCTGCCGGGTCGTCTTCCCGACGGTATGCCGGCACCGCTCGAGCAGGTGCCACGATCTGCTGAACCAGGCCGATCTCGCGATCGGCAGCCGTGCGGAACAAGCGCAGATGGCGCGGCTCGACGCCGTAGGACGCGAGCGCCGCCGCCGCGGCGGCCACGGCGAGGGCCGGCTCGCCGAAATGCCCGTCGCCGTCAGGATGTACCAGCCCGTAGCTCAGCAGCGCGCCGAGGGTCGCGTCGTCAAGGCCGGCCGCATCGGCCAGCTCAGCCTTGGTGAGCGCGAGAGTAGAGGCGGCCCGCAGCTCCTCGATGCTCGGGACGTCCGGGTCGGCCACCGGCGTGGGAGGCGCCGGACGACCGGCCGTGCTGCCGTCCTCGGCGGGAGTCAGGCCACGGTCCAGACCGTCGAGCGCCTCCCGGATCACCTTGAGCGGCCAGAACCGGTCTCGCTGCGCCGCAAGGACGTAGCGCAGGCGTTCGATGTCGCGGCCCGAGAAGGTGCGGTAGCCGGCAGCGGTCCGTTCGGGTGTCACCAGCCCCTCGTTCTCGAGGAAGCGGATCTTGGAGACGGTGAGGTCGGGGAACTCCGGCTTGAGCTGGTCCAGGACCGCACCGATGCTGCGGCCCCGACGGGGCGTCGACACGATGAGGCGTCAGCCGGTGTAGTAGACGAAGCGGTACTTGCCGATCTGGACCTCGTCGCCGCTGCGCAGCGCCGCCTGCTCCACGGACACCCGGTTGACGTAGGTGCCGTTGAGCGAGCCGACGTCGCGCACGGCATACCCCTCACCCTCGCGGTAGAAGACCGCGTGCTTGCGCGAGACGGTGACGTCGTCGAGGAAGATGTCGCTGTTCGGGTGGCGGCCGGAGCTCACCTCGGCGTCGTCGAGCAGGAAACGCGCACCGACGTTGGGACCGCGCAGCACGACCAGCAGCGCCGTGCCGGGGCGCAGCGCCTCGATCGTCGCCTGGTCCTCGGTGGTGAGGCCGCGCTCGACGTCCGCCGCGTCGTGTTCTCCGACGCCGCGGAAACGCATCGTCGTCGGCTCCCCCGGACGGGGCGACGGGTTGGTGCTGTCTTCGGCCATCGGCGTTCTCCACGGTGACTGGACCAGTGCATGGACCGTTCGGCCAGGGTACGTCATTGACCCGTGGTCGGCTAGCCGTCAGGCTGGCGAGGCGGTCAGCGACTGTGCTGGTCAGGCTGGGTTTTGCAGCGTTCAGCCCAGCGTCTCGCGGTATGCCGCGGCGTCCAGCAGGCCGTCCAGCTCGGCGCTGTCCGCGACGGACATCTCGAACATCCATCCCTCGCCATAGGGGTCGCTGTTGACCAGCTCGGGGGTCGAGTCCAGGCCCTCGTTGGCGGCGGTTACCTCGCCGTCGAGCGGGGCGTACACATCGCTCACCGACTTGGTGGACTCCACTTCTCCGCAGGACTCCCCGGCCACGACGGCCTGGCCGACCTGGGGCAAGGACACGTACACCACGTCGCCGAGGGCGTTCTGAGCGTAGGCAGTGATGCCGATCCGAGCCGTCCCGTCCGCACCGATTCGCACCCACTCGTGGTCGGTGGTGTAGCGCAGGTCCTCTGGGTAGCTCAGCTCGCTCATCGTGCTCCTTTGGCGTTCGACTGGGCATCGCGGGCGCGGGAGTGCGGGTGGCCCTACCCGACCGTCGGCAGGCTCTCAGCTCGACCCTACTTGGTCGTCGCGCTGGCCGCTGGTTCTCGGACAGGTTGGGCATAGCGTGCCGGCGTGAGCGGGTGCAGCGCGTCGATCCGCACGCTCGCCAGCGGCTCGACCTGGGCGCTTGCACCGACCCGGCGGACCGTGTCGACGATCCCGCCGGGGATGTTCATCGCTGAGGCGAGCGTCTGGCTGTCCCCGATAGCCAGCACGACAAACGGGCGTTCGAGCGGCTGTCCGTCGACACTGACCGTGCCCTGCGATTCGGTGAAGTAGCAGCTGGCAACGATGCGCACCTGGCCCACCTGGATGACCTCAGCCCCGGCGTCCCGTAGCTCTTGCACGACGTCGAGCAGGACGGTGCCCTTCACGGCGCGTCCGGGATCGGACACGGTCAGCCGCACGCCCGGGCCTTGGGCCGCCACCGTGCCGGCGAGGATGCTCACCTGGTCCAGCCTGCGCTGCGCCTGGGTGGCCGCCTCGGCCGCCGTGTCGGCACCGGAGCTCAAGCCGTCCCGTTGGGTCTGCAGGTCACGGACCTGCTGGTCGAGCCTGGCCGAGCGTTGCCCGAGATCGTCCAGCACCCGCACCAGCTCGTCCTGTCGTAGGGTCTGCAGACCGGCCGACTGGTTCTGCTGGATCTGCGTGGCGATGGCGAAGCCGAGCGACACGGCCAGGATTGCCGCCAACGCGTTGGCCTTGGTGGCCCGCGGCGCCGCCGTCCGGCGCAGCCGTTGCCATGCCGTGGGCTGCGAAGGAGTGGGCTGGGGCTCCGGGGAGCTCGTGGGGTCGGTGGACATGTCAGGCACTCGAGTCAGTCATTCGATCAGGCACGGAACAGGTGGCGTCGGATCGCGGCAACGTTGGAGAAGATGCGCACCCCCAGCACGACGACGACGCCGGTCGACAGTTGCGAGCCGACGCCGAGCTGGTCGCCGAGGAAGACGATCAGGGCCGCCACCAGGACGTTGGACAGGAACGACACGACGAACACCTTGTCGCTGAAGTTGCCGTCGAGCACCGCCCTCAGCCCGCCGAAGACGGCATCCAGGGCGGCGATGACGGCGATGGGCAGATAGGGCTGCAGCCAGAGCGGCACGGCGGGGTTGAGCAGCAGGCCGATGACGATGCCGGCGATCAAGCCGAGCGCAGGGATCATCGTGAGGTCTCCGTGGGCCGGGGGGCAGGGCTCGTCGTCGCTCGCCGAGTCCCGTTCGGGCTCGCCGCGCCGGACGGCGTCGGGGTCGGCGTCGAGGGTATGCCGGTAGGCACCTTCTCGGCATACCGCAGCGCCGGGCTGGGGTGACCCGGCAGTGTCATGGCGTCCTGAGTGACCAGCTCGGTGCGGATCTTGTAGTTGGCGCTCAGGGCGGCGAAGTAGCTGCCCGTGCTGGACGCGACGAACCGGGCCCGAAGCCCGGCCGGGTCGCCGATCGCACTGACCACGTACGGGCGGGCGAGCGGGCGGAAGTCCACGAGGATGGCCTCGCCGGCGAAGCGGATGGCCGAGCGCGCAGTGAGGCGCTGGCCGTTGATGGCCATGGCCTCGGCGCCGGCCTGCCACAGCCCGTTGGTCACCAGCTGCAGGTCCTGGGCGGTCACTCGCCCGGTGCCGAACCCGTTCTGCCCGCGGGGGTCGGCGTTCGTACCGGCGGCCTCCTCGGCGTCATCGAGGGTGAGCTGGACCCCTGGCCCGCTCACCGCCACGCCACCGGTCGCGACCGACAGTGCGGAGACCTGCGCTAGCAGGTCTTGGCCCGGGTTGCCCAACGCGGCGCTTTGCGCGGCGGCCACTTCCCGTTCGAGTGCCGCGGCCTGGGCGGCCAGCTGGTCGCCTTGGGCCTGACGCGCTTCGATGGCGTCGAGGAGCTCGGCGCGGGCCTGCCCGGCGACACTGGTGGCTGACCGAACATTGAGCGCCGACAACGCGAACAAGAAGCCGATGACGGCAAGCGTCACGAAGACCAGCACGGTGCGGGTGGATGTCGAACGGGGCAACCCTCGGGCGACTCGCCGGGCCGCCGCCGTGGCGTAGCTCGGGTCGACCGGGCGCTGCATCATCTCGTTGAGCAGCGACATCGACTCATCCAGTCGGCGCGGCGGCGGCATCACACCTCCGCCGAGGCTGCGCGCTGCGCACTGACGAACCGTCGGGCCTGCACGGCATACAGGACCGCGGACAGCCAGTAGAGCCCGACGCCCCACCAGGCGAACGCCCACCCGATGGGTAGGGCCACCTGGCCAAGCACTCCCGGAAGCTGGGCGACCAGCAGGATGGGGAACGCGTAGAGCAGGTTGAAGGTGGCGGCCTTTCCCACGAAGTTCACCGGCAGTCCGGTTTGGCCCCTCCTGCGCAGCCACAGCAACAGACCCACCATGAACGCCTCACGCAGCACCAGCAGTCCCACGAGCCAGAGCGGGATGAACTGTCGCCAGGCCAGGCCGACGATCGTGCTGATGACGTACAAGCGGTCGGCGATCGGGTCGAGCAGCTCGCCGACCCGCGAGGTCTGGTGGTAGCGACGGGCGATCTTGCCGTCGAGGTAGTCGGTGAGACCCGACAGCGCGAGCACGACAAGCGCCCAGATGTCCGAGCCGCTGACGATGAGCCACAGGAACAGCGGCGCGCCGACCAGGCGCAGGGCCGAGAGCGCGTTGGGGACGGTGAGCACTCGGTCGGTGTCCGGACCGGGTGCTGGACTGGCCGCCTGTGACACGTCTCAGCCTAACCGCGGGCGCAGGTGGCCCGACGCACTGCCGCGGTCACGGGTTGATCGCCAGGAAGATGTATGCCGCGGCGATGGTCAGGTGCAGCCCGCCCTGCAGGCGGGTCGCCCGCCCCGGCACGACGGTCAGGACCCCGACGATCACAGTGATCGCCAGTAGCACGATCTCCGTCGCCCCCAGCCCGAGCACCAACGGTCCGGGCAGCCAGATCGACGCGATCGCCAGCGTTGGGATGGTCAGGCCGACACTGGCAATGGCCGATCCGAGGGCGAGGTTGAGGCTGATCTGCACCCGGTCACGCTGCGCCGCTCGCACGGCCGCCAGGGTCTCCGGCAGCAGCACGAGCAAGGCGATGACGACCCCGACAAAGGACTGCGGAAAGCCGGCCGCGTTCACGGCGTTCTCGATGGCCGGCGACTCCACCTTGGCCAGTCCCACGACCGCCACGAGCGAGGCCACCAGCAGGACCAAGCTGGCGATCGCCAACTGGTTCGACGGCGGTTCGGCGTGCGCGTCCTCGTCCATGACCTGCCCGTCGGGGGTGACCGGCAGGAAGAAGTCGCGGTGGCGGACGGTCTGGGTGACGACGAAGAGGGCGTAGATCGCCAACGAGGCGACCGCCGCGAACGCCAGCTGGGCGCCGGTGAACTGCGGGCCGGGCTGGTTGAGGGTGAAGTTGGGCAGCACCAGGCAGGTGGTGGCCACGGTGGCGACGGTGGCCAGCGCCCCGCCGCTGCCCTCGGGGTTGAAGTTGCTGAACCCGCTGCCTTTGGTGCCGATGAGGATCGACAGGCCCAGGATGCCGTTGCAGGTGATCATCACCGCGGCGAAGACGGTGTCGCGGCCCAGCGTCGCCGCCTTCTCGCCGCCGGACAGCATGAGGGTGACGATGAGGCCGACCTCGATCACGGTGACCGCAACGGCGAGCAGCAGCGAGCCGAACGGCTCGCCGACCCGGTGAGCCACGACCTCGGCATGGTGCACGGCTGCGAGCACCGATGCTCCGAGCAGGACGGCCACGACCAGCACGACGACCGGGCCCAGCTCCCGGCCCCAGGTAAGCGCCAACGCGATCAGTGCGGGAACCGGGGCAATCGTCGTCCACGGAACGCGACTCGTCGTAGGACCGGCCATGCCGTCAGTCTTCCCCACCCCCGCTCTATGGTTGGGGCGTGGGTGAGGGACACGGCGGGGGCGGCGAGCTCGCAGCCGGCGAGCGCGCCAAGGCCTCCGCGTGGGTGGCGTCGAAGGCGTCCATGGCGGCAGTGACCAGCCGGGCGTTCTGGGTGCCCACCGTCTCGTCGCCGACGTTGACGCGCGAACCGGCGGTTTCGCCCGCGCCGGCGATCGGCCGCCTCGCCGAGTGGTTGCGCACCCGCAGCAGCGCAGTCTCGGTGCCGGGTGCCGTCGGCGCGATGTTGGCCTACTTGGCGTCCAACACGCCCTCGCTGCTGCCGCGTCCGTGGGCCCTGCAAGGGCTCATCGCCGCCATCTGCGCGCTGTTCGGCTACGGCGTGGGCGTGTCCTTGGCGTGGCTGTTCGCCGGGTTTGCCCGGTGGGCCGATCTGCGCGTGTCCATCCGGCCGGGTGCCCGCCGTGCGCTGATGCGGCTGTGGGTCGGGGTGCTCGCCGTGGGCGTAGTCGGCTTCCCGTTCGCGAGCGTGGGCTGGCAGAACCGCACCGCCCAGTTCGTCGGTCTGCCGGGCCCGGGTCTGGGCTTCGTCCTGGGCAGTGCCCTTGTCGCGGTCGCGGTGTTCCTTGCCCTGCTCGGCCTATGGTGGGTTATCGAACGCCTGTTTGACTGGGTGCTGCGCCTCAGTAACAGGGTCATGCGTGAGGTGCTGGCGCGCGTGATGGCCTCGATCGTGGTGGCGGTGGTGGTGCTCGGGGTCATCAACCAGGTGGTCATCCGGGCCATCATGCAGGTCGCCACCCGGATGTCGCAGGACCAGAACAACAGTGCGCCACAGTGGATGGCGCCGCCGCAGTCTGCCCTGCGTTCGGGCAGTCCCGCGTCGCGCGAGAGCTGGCCGAGCCTGGGCCTGGAGGGGGCCGAGTTCGTCTCCGGCGGACCGACCGGCCCGGATATCGCGGCCGCGATAGGTCGCCCGGCCCAGGACCCGGTTCGGGTGTATGCCGGGCTGACCGCCGGTCGCACGCTCGTCGACGTGCGCGACGCGGTAGTAGCCGAGATGGAGCGCACCGGGGCGTTCGACCGCTCGGCCATCCTCGTCGTGACGACCACCGGGAGCGGCTGGGTCAACGAGTGGAACGCGTCGACGTTCGAGTACCTGGGCGGCGGTGACACGGCCATTGCGGCCATGCAGTACTCCACCTTGCCCTCTGCGCTGGCCCTGCTCAGCGCGCAGAGCGAGCCACCCGCTGCCGGCGCCCTCCTGTTCGAGGCAGTCGAGCAGCGCCTGGCCCGGATGCCGGTCGAGCACCGCCCCAAGCTCTACGTCAGCGGCGAGTCACTGGGGGCGTTCGGCAGCAGCGCGCCCTTCTCCTCCGCGGATGACCTGCTGCGCCGGGTCGACGGCGCCGTGTGGACCGGGACGCCTGAGTTCACGCCCATGCACCAGGCAGTCACGGCCACCCGTGAGGGCGGCTCGACCCAGGTGAACCCTGTGGTCGACAACGGTCGGCATTTCCGCTTCACCGGCAACCCCGGCGAGCTGGCGGCCGACCAGTTCGGCCGCGAGCTCGGCGCGTGGTCGTACCCGCGGGTCGTGTTCGTGCAGCACCCGACCGACCCAGTGGTGTGGTGGTCGCCCAACCTCATCTCGCACACCCCGCCCTGGCTGGTCGAGACCCGCACCGAGGGCCCGATCCAGCAGATGTCCTGGCTGCCGTTCGTGACCTTCTGGCAGGTGTCGGCCGACCTGGCCGTGGCCAACAGCGTGCCCGACGGCTTCGGTCACCAGTACCACTCCGAGCTCGTGCCGACCTGGGCCGCCGCCCTGGGCAAGGACCCAGCGGCCGACTACTCAAGGATCACTGCCGCCATCGCCGGCTCGGTGAGCCGGGCCGATGCCCGCGCCGGCGCCGTGGCTCACGGCGGCTAGTGGACAACTCACCCGCTGATAGCCAACTGGTCGCGCTGGTAGCACGGAATTCGTGGCTAATAGCGCGGTTCCCGTCGATGAGCGGGTGATTTGTCGTTATGGAAACCCCGCAGACTCGAGCTCACCGATGTCCGGCTCGGCCCCGGAGTTGTCGACGGTGACGTGGCTGGCGCCGAGCCACGAGCAGGGCTGCGCCGTTGCGCCAGGCCAGAATTCGGCCCAGTGCTCGATCTTCCAGCCGTCGCGCTGCAGTCCCCGTTCGCGCAGCCGACGCAGCACGGCACCGGCGTCGGTGCGCACATGGGCGACAACGACCTTGGCGTGGGAGGGCCAGCCATGCCGCTGCGCCGCGTCGAGCAGGAAGCGCTCGTCGGAGAGGAACCGGCCGAAGGGCGCGTCCAGCACGACCGATGTGCCGACCCGCAGGTTGTCCCCGCAGAGGCGCAGCAGGGTGCAGTACTCCATTGGGAGGATGTGCTGCTGGTAGTAGGCGTTGTTGTCCCGCTCGTGCGGGTCGTTGCCGGTGGCCGACAGCAGCGCCTCGGTGAAGGCGGTTGCGAGGGCGTCCTTGTCCAGGTATGCCGTGCGGTAGCGCTGGGCGAGGAACCGGCTCACCGTGGACTTGCCCGAGCCGGCCGGGCCGATCACGAAGAACGCGATCGGCCCTTGCGCGGCGGGCGTGCCCGGCATACTCATGCACTTGCCTGACGGGCCTGCGGATCCCGCACGAAGACGCCGTAGGAGAGCGCTCCGACGACCAGCAGCAGCCCGCCCACGAGGAAGACCAGCTTGAAGTCGCCGCCGGTGGCTTCCAGGATGAACCCGGTGACCGCGGGCGCGAGGGCGGCACCGAGGAAGCCGCCGAAGTTCTGGATCGAGCCGAGCGAGGCGACCTGCCGGGGGTCGGCGATGTCCGAGGCGAGCGTCCAGATGACCCCGATCGGGACCTGAGCGGCGAAGTAGCCGATGCACAACAGCAGGACGTTGAGCACGGTGTTGTCGACATAGGCGACCGGGAACACCGCAGCAGCGGACAGCAGCGCACCAGCGACGATCGGGATCTTGCGAGCGGTGACGGTGGGCACGCCCGCCTTGACCAGTCGGCCGGAGAAGTACCCGCCAGTGAGCACGCCGACGATTCCGCAGAGGAAGGGCAGCGCGGCGATGCCGCCGGTCTGCGCGAGGCTGAAGCCGCGGCTGGTCTGCAGGTAGCTCGGCAGCCAGGTGAGGTACACCCAGACCGTGTAGAAGATGCCGAACGCGCCGAGCATCATGAACCAGGTGTTGGGCAGCTTCAGCAGGCTGAACCAGCCGACCGACTCGACTCGTTGGGCGGTGGCGTCGGCCTCCAGCCCCTTGATGAGCACCTCTTCCTGCGGGGTCGGGTCGCGGTACATCTTGAGCCAGACGGCCACGGTGAGCAGACCGAGAGCACCCACGACGACGAACATGCCCTGCCAGCTCATGGTGAGGATGAGCAAGGTCAGCACCGGCGGTGCGAGGGCGTTGGCGATCTGCGAGCCGGTGTTGATGATGGAGACGGGCATGGCGCGCTCGTCCTTGCGGAACCACCGCTCGGACACCTTGAGCCCGGCCGTGAAGAACGGTGACTCGGTGATGCCGAGCGCCACGCGCATCGCGTAGAACATGGGGAAGCTGCGCACGAGCGCGGTCAGCATGGTGACGATGGACCACAAGGTCGCGGCCCAGGCGTACATGGCCTTGGCGCCGAACTTGTCGACGAGGTAGCCCGCGGGCAGGTTGGCCAGGGCGTACGGCCAGGCGAAGGCCGACAGCAGCAGGCCCATCTGGGCGGCGTTCAACCCGAGCTCTTTTGCGATCGTCGTGTTGCCGACGCTGAGCGTGCCGCGGTCGAGGTAGTTGACCACCCCGCCGACGACGAGCAGGGCGATGAAGCCCCACCGTAGGCGCACTCTTCGGTTTCGTTCCTGGTCCTTGTGGACGGTGGTGGGCGAGAGGCTGGCCATGCGGGTCACTCCTTTGTGGGTCGAGGCTGCGGTTGCTGTTCTGGGGTATGCCGGGTGCCCGGCATACGGTCACCGGCGGGCGTCGCCCACTGCGGCAAGGAAGGTCTCGGCGGCCTTGGTGACGAGGTGGTAGTCGCGGGTGCCTGCAGCGGCCTTGGTGATGAAGCTGCCGACCCCGACCGCCGCCACTCCCGCGTCGAACCAGTCGCGTGCGTTCTCCGGCGTGACGCCGCCGGTCGGCGCGATCGGGACCTGCGCCAGTGGGGCGAGGACGGTTCTGACGTACTGCGGGCCGAGCTGGTCGGCTGGGAACAGCTTGACGACGTCGGCGCCGGCCTCGACCGAGGAGAGGATCTCGGTGGGGGTCATTGCGCCGCTCATCGACACGGCCTGGTAGCGGTTTGCCACGCGGAGCATCTCGGGGCTGACGTTTGGGCTGACCAGCAGCCGCGCCCCGGCTGACACGGCTTCGTAGGCGGAGTGTCCGTCGAGCACGGTGCCGGCGCCGACGACCACGTCCTGGCCGCGGTAGTCCTGCGCCAGCCGCTTGATCACCTCGATCGCGCCAGGCACCGAGAGAGTGATCTCCAGGGCCCGGATGCCACCAGCGACGGCCGCCTTGGCCACCTCGTAGGCCTCGTCGGCGTCGTCCAGCCTGACGATGAGGATGCAGCCGGTGTGATCAATGGTGTTCAGGTTGCGCAACTTCTGGTTCATGGACTCACATCCTAGAACATTTTTTAACGAAGATCAACGCTCCTGCACACACCGTGTTAATCTTTGTTCATGGCTGGGCGCACTGTGCGCGACGGAGTGAACTCCGCTGCACCTCTCATACCCGAACAGCGCCATCAGATGCTCCTGGAGCTGCTGCGCCGGGAGGGGGTCGTGAGTACTCGCAACCTCACGGCATACCTGGGTGTCTCGCACATGACCGTGCGCAGAGACATTGCGGCGTTGGAGGCGGACGGAGCGCTGGTCTCGGTTCAAGGTGGGGTGCGCCTGGCCGAGAGCCGGGCTCAGCAGCCTCCCTCACAGCGACCCCGCCGCGAGGTGCTGGAGCGACCACGTAAGCGAGCGATCGCGCAGCGGGCCGCCGAGCTGGTCGAGGACGGCATGGTGGTGTACCTGGACGCCGGCACCACGTGTCAGTCGATGGTCCCGTTCATCGCCGACCGCGCGGACCTCACCGTGGTTACCAACGACTTCTACGTGGTGACCAGCCTGTTCGAGCACCCGGCGATCGAGGTGATCCACACCGGCGGCACGGTCGACCCGGACAGCGGCTCGAGCGCCGGCGCCTTGGCAGCGGCCACGTTGGCCGCCGTCAACATCGACATCCAGTTCATGAGCACGGGCGCCTGGAGCATCGCCCGTGGCGTGAGTGCGCCGTCGCTGGACAAGGTGCAGCTCAAGCGGGCGGTCATGCGGGCCAGCTCGACCTGCGCACTGCTGGCCGACAGCACGAAGTACGGCACGTTCACCAAGTTCCAGGTGGCCGAGCTGGAGGCGCTGGACCTCATCGTGTCCGACGACGAGCTGAGCGAGGACACCACAGGGCGCATCGAGGAGCTTGGTGTGCAGGCCCTTCTGGTGCCGGTGCCGGCGGCGTAGCGGTCAGGCGGATGCCGACGTGAGCACGAAGGCGCCGTAGCCGACCACCCGCTTTGGGCTTCCCGCGGTGTCCGCCGAGGTGCGCAGGTCCACGAGCTCGACCTGGTGGTCGTGGCGGAGGGCCCACTCCAGCAGGCCACGCAGCGCGTAGTGTCCGCAAGCGTCCCACGGCCCAATCCGCTCAGCCCGGCGGGCGAGGACTGACTCGGCGGTATGCCGGTCCCGACGCTGCGCGCTCGCCTGGTCCAGGTAGTGCGACAGGTCGGTGCTCACCACGACGAGATCGCCGCCGAGCACGTCGAGGGCATCGGCGACGTGCCGCGGCTCGGTCCGACCAACGGCGAGCGGCACGTAGCTGGCGGCTGCGCCGAGAATCCGGGTCAGGAAGGGCAGCTGCACCTCGATGGAGTGCTCCGTGGCGTGCGCGGCATCCGAGAAGGCGCCCAGACCCGCGTCCACCAGGCTTCGGAACGCGGGCGTGTCGAGGACGGCCGGGCCCAGCGGGGTCTCCATCACGGTGACCGTCGGGACGGCCAGGCCGTCCAGATCGACGAAGTGCGCCGGCCCGAGCACCATGATGCGCCGCGGCGCGACTGGCAGGTGAGCCAGGCAGGCGTAGCCGCTCGCCGCGACCGGCCCTGAATACTCGAAACCGGCGTGCGGAACGACAAGCGCGACGACCGCGCCGGTGTGGTCGGCCGGGCCGGCTGCGGCGAGCAGCGAGTCAACGGAGGCGGCCAGCTTCGCTGGGTCCGACGGGTAGAACTGGCCGGCGACCGCAGCCGGACGTGTCCGCCGCATCAGCGATCGACGAAGACGGGTATCCGGCGCCGGCCCCAGCGCCCGGGCGGGCCGGCATACACACCGGGCAGCTGGGTGCCACAGGCGGTGCAGCAGCCCTGCCCATCCAGCGCATAGGTGAGCAGCTCGTACCAGTCCCGGACCACCACGGCCTGTGCGCACCCCGGGCAGAAGGTCGTGCCGCCGTCGCGGTCGTGCACGTTGCCCGTGTAGACGTAACGCAGCCCGTTCGCCAGAGCGATCCGGCGGGCCCTAGTCAAGGTCGCGCCCGGCGTCCGTGGGACGTCGAGCATCTTGTAGTCGGGATGGAACGCCGTGAAGTGCAGCGGCACGTCGGGCCCGAGCTCACTGGCGATCCACGTGGTCTCGGCGTCGAGCTCTTCGTCGCTGTCGTTGCGACCAGGGATGAGCAAGGTGGTGATCTCGAACCACACGTCCGTCTCATGTCGCAGGAACTGCAACGTGTCCAGGACGTCGGCCAGCCGAGCCGCGCAGACCTGGCGGTAGAACTGCTCGGTGAATGCCTTGAGGTCGACGTTCGCGGCATCCATGTGCCGGTAGAGCTCCGCCCTGGGCTGGGGGCACATGTACCCCGCGGTTACTGCGACCGCCTTGATGCCCCGTGCTCGGCATGCGTCGGCGACGTCGGCGGCATACTCCCAGAAGATGACCGGGTCGTTGTAGGTGAACGCGATGCTGCGGCAGCCCAGCGACTCGGCCAGGGCAGCCAGGGTTGCCGGGGAGGCCCGGTCGGCGAGGGTGTCGGTCTCGCGGGACTTGCTGATATCCCAGTTCTGGCAGAACTTGCAGGCCAGGTTGCACCCCGCCGTGCCGAATGACAGCACGGGCGAGCCGGGCAGGAAGTGGTTGAGCGGCTTCTTCTCCACCGGGTCCACGCAGAACCCGCTCGAGCGCCCGTAGGAGGTCAGCACCACCATGTCGTCGACACGGGCCCGCACGAAGCACAACCCGCGCTGACCCTCGTGCAGCCGGCACGCGCGCGGGCACACGTCGCACTGGATCCGGCCGTCGTCGAGGAGATGCCAGTACCTCGTCGGCACGGTGAACGGGTCAGCAAGGGTGGGCGTGTTGGTCATGTCGGCGCCTCAGTTCCACAGTACGCCCGGCACCGTCGCCTTTGGCGGCCAGGGCCCGTGCTGGTGGGATAGGCAGCGTGGTCGAGTCAAGCAAGCGTGCCGGCATACCTCGAGCTTGCTCGGATGTCTTCCGGCTGTGGACCTCGGTCGGGGTGGGGGCGCTGTTGTCGATGGGCTTCGGTCTGGTGATCCTGCTGGCTGGCTTGATCAGCGTCGAGCTTGGCACGTCGGACGGCGAGGTCAGGCTGGAGGTCGGGCTCGGGGCTCAGCTCATTGCCTGGAACGCCTTCGCGCTCACCTACTTGGCCCTGGGCTTGCGAGCCTTCTTGGGCTGCGGTCGTGCCGAGCTCGTGCGGCGAGTGGCGGGCAGCCCGCTGCCGACGTCACCGGTTCGACGTTGGCTGCTGGCCGGCGGTGGAGGTCAGGGATGGGCCGTGGTCATCGCCGTGGGAGCGTTTGGCTCGATGGTGTCGGTCCTGGTGGATCGGGCAGCGACGACGACGCTGGTTCTCGCCTTCGCCGGTCTGACAGTCCTGATCGCGCTGCTGCTCATTGCCTTCAGTTTTGCCTTGCACTATGCCCGGCATGACATCGAGCGAGGCGGGCTGGCCTTCTCAGGATCCGAAGAGCCGGTGTTCTCCGACTACCTGTACATGGCGATGGGCTGCTCGGCGACCTTCGGGACCACCGACACGCTGGTCACGACGAGTGCGATGCGCCGGGTGGTCACCCTGCACAGCTCGCTGGGGTGGCTGCTCAACACGGTCGTCGTGGCGGCACTGGTCTCGATCATCGTCGCGTAGTGCTCCGTCGTGCTAACCGGGTGCCGTGACGCGCGGTTGGCATGACCCAAGGGGGTGCCCCCAACCGGCATCGCTCAGTCGTGCGTCATGGCGTCGATGCAGACCGTGACTGCCAGAATCAGCCCGACATCCTGGCCAGGCTGGATCTCGACGCCGTACGTGTCTCTCACTCGGAACCACTTCTTGGAGACAGTGGCGACCGTGTCGCCGTCGCGCTCGATCTCGTACTCGTGGTCGACCAGGTTGCCGTGGGCACTGAGGTCGGAACCACCGTCCACGTCGATCTTGAACCGGTCCCGGAAACCCACGAGCGCCTTGCGGACGGTGGCGTTGCCGCCAGCACGTTCGATCTGCATCGAGTCGCGGACCCTGAGCATGCGCTCCTGGATCTTGGCCACCTCCTCGCCGCCGACTCCCCGCAGCACGAAGGTGTCGCGGACTCGGAATGCCTTGCCGTCGACCTTGAAGGCACGCTGGCCGGCTTCGTCCTCGATCCAGTAGTCATCCCCTATGGAGATCAGCTTCTCGCGCATCTGAAAGCGCTGCACGCCGGGCTCGGCCCCACGTAGTCGGTCACGCAGTCCCATAACCGCAACTCCTACTCGTCCGCGCTGGCAGTCGGACCGTTGTCCCGGCGGTAGGCCCCGACGACCTTGGCCAGCACGGTCACCAAGAACAGCTGTCCGATGAGCATCTCGACAACCGCAAAGCTCTGGCCCGGGTTTCCTTGTGGCACGAGGTTGCCATACCCCGTCGTGGTCAACGTGGTGAACGAGAAGAACAGGTCCTGCGGCAACGCCTCCTCCACGCCCGGCCCGAAGAAGGGTGTCACCTGGGTGACGCCGAGCAGGTGGTACAGGAAGGCGAACATCATCCCGACCAGCAGATAGGCATCGATGACGCCGAGCACCGTCTTCATGTCGACCTCTCGGCGACTGATGAGATGGCGCATGATCGAGATCGGGGCAACCATGTAGAGCAGTGCGCTCACCACGAGGATGAACCGCTCGGCCCAGTTCTGGTCGCCGACGAACAAGTTGGCCGCGGCGGCGACGAGCGACAGGGCGAGGAAGGCTCCGGCTGTGGCGCGGACCGAACGCGAGGCCCGAGAGACGCGCAGGACCACCCAGACGGCGGCGACCTGAACGACGATGACCATCGAGCTGGCCCAGGCGCCCTTGGCCGAGACTGAGAAGACGTACGTGCACAGGATCAGCAGCAGCACCAACCCGTAGCTGTCCGGCGACACCATCGCGACAGCCACTCGCCGCGGCAGTCGTGGGCGGCCGGTGGCCGGCCCGGTCGCGCCGGGCTCGTGCTCGGTGACCGACATGCCGCGCGGCTAGCCGCTGTTCTGCGCCTGCCACATCCCGCGCGCTTCTTCAAGCGCGCCGACGATCTCGATGAGCAGGTCCTGGGTGACCAAGTCGGTCTTCTCGGTTTCCTCGATCCGCGGCGCCATCCCCTCCTTCCAGACCGGGTGGCTGAGGGACCGCGACGCCATCAGGCAGATCTTCCAGGCTCTCGACCCCGCGGTCCGGCGGGGGTTGCGCCGCTGTCGGCAAAGACCGTGCCTGGGCGCCCGTCCGGCGACACCCCGCTGGCGGCCGCCCGCTCGGCCACCGACATCAAGGGTGCTGGAGATGGGTTCGAACCCCGTATCCGACATGGTGGCTCCTTCATCGCGTTGCTGGTGGCCGCGCCTGCGGCGCACGCCGGCTCTCGCTGAGACTACCCTCGCCTACCGGCACGACCGCCCGGCCACTGCCGGGCTGACCCAGGACGGCCGACACCAGCTCGGCGATGATGCACGGTCTGCCGTGGGGCACGGCATACCGTTGCGTGGTATCAACCGCCGCCGCGCCACCACCGGAAGGCCCGCCATGAGCAAGAGCAAGAGCAAGAGCACGCAGAAGTCCAAGCCCGCCGAGCCTTCCGACGCGGCCTCGAAGCTGAGCCGCAAGAAGTACGAGACCGAGTTGGCAAGGCTGCAGGGCGAGCTCATCGCCATGCAGGAGTGGGTGAAACGAACCGGGGCGAAGGTCTGCATCATGTTCGAGGGCCGCGACACCGCGGGAAAGGGAGGCACCATCAAGCGGATCACCGAACGGGTGAGCCCGCGGGTGTTCCGGGTGGTCGCGCTGCCGGCTCCCAGCGAACGTGAGCGCTCGCAGATGTACGTGCAGCGCTATGTCACGCAGTTCCCTTCCGGGGGCGAGGTGGTCATCTTCGACCGCAGCTGGTACAACCGCGCCGGCGTCGAGCGGGTCATGGGGTTCTGCACGCCCGAGCAGACCGAGCGATTCCTGCAGCAGGTCCCCGCCGTGGAGCAGGCGATGATCGACAACGGGATCATCCTCATCAAGTACTGGCTCGAGGTCACCCCTGAGGAACAGACCCGACGGCTGCAGGGCCGCATCACGGACCCGCGCAAGGTCTGGAAGCTCACCGACATGGATCTCAAGAGCTACAGCCGCTGGTATGACTACTCACGGGCGCGCGATGCCATGTTTGCGGCGACGGACACCGATTGGGCGCCGTGGTATCTCGTCCGGACCGACGACAAGAAGCGAGGGCGGCTCAACCTCATCAGCCACCTGCTCAGCGTCGTACCGTACGAACCGCTGCCCGAGCAGCAGGTCAAGCTGCCCCGCCGCCAGAAGGCCGGCGACTACGCGGAGCCCAAGCTGGCCCTCAACTGGATCCCCACGCCGTACTGAGCGATCGGCGTCTGTGCCTCGCTGCACTGAGGCACGCCTCGGCGCCTTACGGTGCGCCTGTATGCCGGTGTCGCAGGACTCCGGCAGGATGCGAGGGTGACCACGCCTGGGCAGGAGAGCGCCCTTGCGCGCAAGGCGCGCAAGGCGCGCGGCGCATTCTTCACCCCTGAGGCTGTCGCCCGTTATCTCGTCGACTGGGCGGTTCGTACGCCGGCAGACAGGGTGTTGGAGCCGTCCTGCGGAGAGGCGGCCTTCCTACTCGCAGTGGGCCGACGGCTGCGCCAGCTTGGTGCCGAGGGCAGTCTGATGCCTCAGCTGCACGGCGTCGAACTGCATGCAGCGTCGGCAGAGCACGCCAGGGCCCGGTTGGA
>JBIOUP010000109.1:0-5861 GCA_044867305.1 Dermatophilaceae bacterium | reverse complement strand
TCGAACTCGGGCGCGAGATCGCGCGCGTACTTGATCGCGTCGTTCGAGGTGCCGGCCGCGACCATCGGCCACACCATCGCATCGCGGTGGACCCGGAAGTCGACCACGACCGGGACGTCGTTGATCTCCATGGCCTTCTGGATGGTGGCATCGACGTCCGCGGGCGAGTCGCAGGCGAGACCGACGCAGCCGTAGGCGTCGGCGAGCTTGACGAAGTCGGGGATCCTGCGGTCCGCGCCCGTGTGCAGGTCGGTGTTGGAGTAGCGCTCGTTGTAGAAGAGCGTCTGCCACTGGCGCACCATGCCCAGCGACTCGTTGTTGATGATCGCGACCTTGATCGGGATGTCCTCGATCGTGCAGGTGGCGAGCTCCTGGTTGGTCATCTGGAAGCAGCCGTCGCCGTCGATGGCCCACACCGTCGCGTCGGGGCGGCCGACCTTGGCGCCCATGGCGGCCGGCACGCAGAAGCCCATGGTGCCGAGGCCACCGGAGTTGATCCAGGTGCGCGGGTTCTCGTAGCCGACGAACTGGGCCGCCCACATCTGGTGCTGACCGACGCCGGCGACGTAGATCGCCTCGGGGCCGGCGATCGCGCTCAGCCGCTCCATCACCAGCTGCGGGGCGAGCGAGCCGTCACGGGGAGCGTCGTAGCCCAGCGGGTAGCGCTTCTTGATGCCGGCCAGGAACTCGATCCACTGCTCGTAGTCGCCCGTCTTGCCGGCGTCGGCGTCGGCCTTCAGCGCGACGACGAGATCGCTGATCACCTCCCGGCAGTCGCCGACGATCGGGACGTCGGTGAAGCGGTTCTTGCCGATCTCGGCGGGGTCGATGTCGGCGTGGATCACCCGCGCCCCGGGGGCGAAGGAGTCGAGGTTGCCGGTCACCCGGTCGTCGAAGCGGGCCCCGAGACTGATGATCAGGTCGGAGCGCTGGAGCCCCGCCACCGCGGCGACCGTGCCGTGCATGCCGGGCATGCCGAGGTGCTGCGGGTGGCTGTCGGGGAACGCGCCCCGGGCCATCAACGTGGTGAGGACGGGGATGCCGGTCAGCTCGGCGAGCACCCGCAGCTCGCGCCAGGCCTGCGCCCGGATCACGCCGCCGCCGACGTAGAGCACGGGGCGCTTGGCCTCCAGCATCATCCGCGCGGCTTCGCGGATCTGCTTGCTGTGCGGCTTGGTGGTAGGGCGGTAGCCGGGCAGTGACAGCTCGGTGGGCCACTCGAAGGTCGTCAACGCCTGCAGCGCCGACTTGGCGACGTCCACCAGCACCGGCCCGGGCCGTCCGCTGGAGGCGATGTGGAAGGCCTCGGCGATCGTGCGCGGGATCTCGGCCGGGTCGGTGACGAGGTAGTTGTGCTTGGTGATCGGCATCGTGATGCCGCGGATGTCGGCCTCCTGGAAGGCGTCCGTGCCGATCGAGCCGCTCGGGACCTGCCCGGTGATCGCGACCATCGGCACCGAGTCCATCATCGCGTCAGCGAGCGGGGTGACCAGGTTCGTCGCCCCCGGCCCCGACGTCGCCATGCACACCCCGACTTTGCCGGTCGCTGCGGCATACCCCTCGGCCGCGTGGCCAGCGCCCTGTTCGTGTCGGACCAAGATGTGCCGGACCGAGCCCGAGTCCATGAGTGGGTCGTATGCCGGAAGGATCGCGCCTCCGGGTATCCCGAAGACCGTGTCGACCCCGACTGCTTCGAGGGAGCGAACGAGCGACTGTGCGCCAGTGACCTCCTCCACGACTGGAGCGGGAGGGGCCGCCGGGCGCTGTCGGGACTGGGCCGCGAGGTTCGCCGGTGACGCTTTGGTCGGCGCGCTGTCGCTCATGGGTTCACCACTTCCGTTGTCGGTCGGCCCTGCTGGTTCGTGCCACGAAAAAGCCCTTCGGTCCATTGTGGACGGAAGGGCGCGCGTCTGAGGGGATGAATCAGACGCGCCTGTGGACTACGAGGACCAGAGCCATGTGGACACGGTCGCGCAGACCACGCGAGTGTGTCAACCGGGAAGCGGCTCGTCTCAGCATCTGGCCCGGAATAGGCCCTGAGTCCCCGCGAGGACCTCGCTTCCCACCGAGAGGTCGACAAGTGCTGTTATACGGCGCACGCTCAACAGCATCTACTGCCCTCTCGGTGAGAGCCTGGCTGCAGCCGAGGCGCCTCAGTCGCAGACCGCGCCCTTGCTCGCGCTGCCGACGAGCCTGCGGTACTTGCCCAGGACCCCGGTCGGGTACTTGGGCGGCGGCGGCGTGTACCCCTGCGACCGCCTCGCGAGCTCGTCGGCGCTGACGCCCAGCTCCAAGCGGCCACCGGCGACATCCAGAGTGACCGGGTCGCCGTCCCGGACGAAGGCGATGGGGCCGCCGTCGACGGCCTCGGGCGCGACGTGCCCCACGCAGAGGCCCGTGGTGCCGCCGGAGAAGCGCCCGTCGGTGAGCAGCAGCACGTCCTTGCCCAGCCCGGCGCCCTTGATGGCGCTCGTCACGGCGAGCATCTCGCGCATGCCCGGCCCTCCTTTGGGGCCTTCGTAGCGGATCACGACGGCGTCGCCTTTACCCAGCGTGCCGCCCTCGACAGCGTCCATGGCGGCGCGCTCTCCGTCGAAGACTCGGGCCCGGCCCTCGAACACGGACTCGTCGAAACCAGCCGACTTCACGACCGCGCCTTCGGGGGCGAGCGAACCCTTGAGGATCGTGATGCCGCCGGTGCGGTGGATCGGCTCCTGCAGAGCCCGGACGACCTTTCCGTCGGGGTCCGGGGGCGCGATGTGGGCCAGGTTTTCGCTCACGGTCTTGCCGGTCACCGTCAGGCACCCGCCGTGCAGGAGGCCGGCATCGAGCAGGGTCTTCATGACGACCGGCACGCCGCCCACCCGGTCGACGTCGGTCATGACGTACTCGCCGAACGGCTTGACGTTAGCCAGGTGCGGCACCCGGGCGCCGATCCGGGCGAAGTCGTCGATGTCCAGCGGCACGCGTGCCTCGTGGGCAATGGCCAGCAGATGCAGGACCGCGTTGGTCGAGCCGCCGAAGGCCATGACCACGGCTATGGCGTTCTCGAATGCCTCCCGCGTGAGGATCTGGCGAGCCGTGATCCCCGCTCGCAGCAGCTCGACGACGGCCTGACCGGAACGCCGGGCATACCCGTCGCGCCGACGGTCCGTGGCCGGTGGGGCAGCCGAGCCGGGCAGCGACATCCCGAGAGCCTCGGCGACCGTGGCCATGGTGTTGGCGGTGTACATACCGCCACAGGCGCCCTCGCCCGGACAGATAGCCCTCTCGATGGCATCGACATCGGCGCGTGACATCAGCCCTCGAGCGCAGGCCCCCACCGCCTCGAACGCGTCGATGATCGTCACCGTGCGCTCCGAGCCGTCGGACAGCTTGGCGATCCCGGGAAGGATCGAGCCGGCATACAGGAACACCGCGGCAAGATCGAGGCGCGCAGCCGCCATGAGCATCCCAGGCAGGGACTTGTCACATCCCGCGAGCAGGACGGACCCATCGAGGCGCTCGGCCATCATCACCGTCTCGACCGAGTCAGCGATGATCTCGCGCGAGACGAGTGAGAAGTGCATGCCCTCATGGCCCATGGCGATGCCGTCGGAGACCGAGATGGTCCCGAACTCCAGCGGGTAGCCACCGCCAGCGTGCACGCCGTCCTTGACCGCCTTGGCGAGCCGGTCGAGGGACAGGTTGCAGGGCGTGATCTCGTTCCACGAGCTGGCGACGCCGATCTGGGGCTTGGCGAAGTCCTCGTCGCTCATGCCCACGGCTCGCAGCATGCCCCGGGCGCCGGCCTTCTCGAGGCCGTCCGTGACATCTCGGCTACGCGGCTTGAGGTCCGGGGTGCTCATGTCGGTCAACCTACCGCGCGCTGGCCAGGTTCCTTCGGGCTCGCGTCACCGGGTGGGCTCCCGCCCATTCGGTCGATGTGATATCGCCATTGCCTGCAGGACGGCATCACATCGACGCGGCATCACATCGACTCGGCGGTGGTGGCATGGCTCTGGCGGTTTGCTTGCTCTTCGACGCTCGAACCGAACGGCTCCTTCGGCAGCTGTGGGGCCGACTCGAGGCCCGCGGAGTTCGAACGCTGCAGTCCCACACGCACGGACGCCACTACCCGCACCTGTCGTATGCCGTGTTGCTGGACTGGGACGTGGACCGGGTCCGGTCGGCCGTCGCCGCCCTGCCGGACGAGGGGCCCTTCTCAGTGAGCTGTCACGGGACAGTGGTCTTCCCGCGCGGCCGGGCCGGGCTGGCCCCATCGGTTCCGGCGCGGGTGGCGGTGCGCCAGGAACGGGTCACCACCGCGCTGCTGCGCACGGGCGCGGTGCTGCACCACAACTATGACCCCGGCATGTGGGTGCCGCACGTTTCGGTCGCCACCCGCGCGGCCGGTGCCGTGTTGCCAACCGTGGTGAGGGAGATCGCCGACGTGCTGCCCCTGACGGCAGTTGTCGAGCGGGCCGCGCTGATCGACAGTGCGACGGGGCAGTCGTGGCCGCTCGCCCACGTCCCGTGAGCGGGCGGCTTGGTTTGTTGGTATGCCGTCAGCCGCGGGCGACGTGGAACCGCTCGAGCTCGGCGGTTCCCGGCCCGAGGCTGTCCCACTCCCCGGCATACCGCAGCAGGGCAATGCCGCTGGTGGGGAAGCCCTCGGCCATGGCGCGGTGCGCCTCGGCCGAGCCTTCACCGTCGCAGAGCATGCTGGCGATGGCCGGCATGGCGGGGGCATGGCCGACGATGAGCACCGTCTCGAGGTCCCCCGCATCGTCCCGGATGCTGTCCAGCACGCCCGCCGCCCCACCCAGGTAGACCCCGCGACGGTACTCGACGAACTCGGTGTGCGCTCCTCCACGCACGGCCTCGTCCCAGGTCTGCCGGGTGCGGACCGACGTCGAACAGATGACCAGGTCGCAGACGATGGACTCGTCCTTCAGCCAGGCGCCGACGGCCTGGGCGTCGCGTCGGCCCCGGTCGGTGAGCTGGCGGTCGTGGTCGTCGACAGACACGTTCTGCTCGGCCTTGCTGTGCCGCAGGAGAACGAGCCGCTTGTCGTGAGCCGCACTGGTCATGGGTCGAGCATGCCGTCAGGCGCGCGCCCTCGCCAACCCCCGTGGCCGGTGTCGTCAAGCACCTAGCCCGGCGACGACGTTCGCCAGCGGCGCGCCCTCCACGAACCGCTGCAGCTGGGCCTTGAGCAGCCGAACGGCCCGGGGCCGGAAGGCTGCGGTGGCGCCACCGACATGGGGCGAGATGAGCACGGTCGGGCAATGCCACAGCGGATGGCCGGCGGGCAGCGGCTCCGGGTCGGTGACATCGAGCGCGGCGCTGATCCGCCCGTCGCGCGTGGCCTGTACCAGTGCGTCGGTCTTGACGACCTTGCCGCGAGCCATGTTCACCAACAGCGCGCCGTCCGGCATCGCCGCCAGGAAGCGCTCGTCGACCAGCTCGCTCGTCTGCTCGTTGAGCGGGGTGATGAGCACGACCACGTCGTGATGCGGCAGCAGGTCGAACAGCTCCCGGATGCCATGCACCTGCTCCACGAGGTCGTCCCCCTCGCGCGGTCGCGAGGCCATCGCGGTCAGGGTGACCTCGAACGGAAGCATCCGTCTGGCGATGGCCTTGCCAATGCGCCCGTAGCCGATGATGAGCACCCGGCGGTCGGTGAGCGATGGCCAGATGCGCAGCGGCAACCACTCCCCGCGATCCTGCGCCCGCACAAAGGGCGGCACGGCGCGCAGCGAGGCCAGGGTGAGCGCCATGGTCAGCTCGGCAGTCGAGGCGTCGTGGACTCCGGCCGCATTGCATAGCTGTGCGCCTTCGGGCAGAAAAGGCAGTGCGGTCTCATAGCCCGCCGTCAG
>JBIOUP010000108.1:0-4932 GCA_044867305.1 Dermatophilaceae bacterium | reverse complement strand
TCGTGCCGTCCTTGAACCCCATGAGGTTGCGCGGCGTGGCCTGGCTGGTGCTCGTGGACGACGTGCGGCCGAACCCCAGCTGCGACCACCGCACGGCAACCAGTCCCATTCCCATCCGGATGAGGTTGCGCACCGCGTGGACCGCCACCTGGGGGTCGTTCGCACATGCTTGGATCGCGAGGTCTCCTCCGGTGCGCGCTGGCTGGAGCGCGTCGCCCATGAACGGCGGCAGAGCCACGAGCGCGGCGGGCCTTCGAGGCGCCAGCCCGAACCGGTCGTCGAAAAGAGTCGGGCCGTACCCGATCGTCACGGTGAGCTGCGATGGCGCCAGCCCGAACGCTTCACCGGTGTCCTCGGGCGGACTCTGCGCTCCGCCACCGTCGAAGCCGCCGGGCGTGCTCTCCTCACCGCGGGTCATTCGGGCGGCCGCTTCGCTCCAGCGGTCGAGCAGCGCCCGCAGTGCCGCTCGGTCGTTGGTCAGCACGTCCAGCGCCACGAAGTGCACGCGGTCCTGGGCCGGCGTGATGATGCCGGCCTGATGGGGGCCGTGGAAGGCCACGACCTGGGAGCCAGCCGGCGCGCTCGACGCCTCGTCCTGCGGCTGCGCAGCAGAGGCCCGACCGGCATACGTGCCGCCGACGAGGCCAACCAGCGCGGCACCCGCGGAGGCACCGAGCAGTCGCCGACGGCTGACCCCGCCGATGGGCTCCGGCGAGCCGGACGCCTCGGTCTCGGCGCCCATCGAGGTCACGCCTTCTCGACGACCGCCGCCACCCGCGACACCGGCTCGCTCACCGCATCCAGCGCGACGGTGAGCGACTTGATCTGCTCGGGTGTGAGGTCGGTGTAGAGGACGTAGCTCGTGCCCTGACGGTGCGAGGTGAGCAGCTTGTTCAACGCGGCGAACTGGGTGTCCAGCGTGGCCAGCAACGTCGGGTCCTTCTCCTGCAGCAGTGGGCGCAGTGCGGCGAGGGCAGCCTGGGCGCCCTGGGCGTTGCCGTCGAAGTCCCAGAGGTCGGTGTGCGAGTAGCGCTCTTCTTCGCCGGTGACCTTTCCGGTGGCGACCTCGTCGAGCAGGGCCTTGGCGCCCGCGGCGATGGAGACGCCGGTGATGTCGACGGTTGCCGCCTGCTGGGCCACGGAGCTCACGTCGGCGAGCAGCTGGTCGGCGATCGCGCTGCTGTCGGGCTGCAGGCCGTCGACCCAGAGGTCCTTCTCGAGGCGGTGATAGCCGGTGAAGGCCATCCCTTCGTTGACGACGTCCTCCCGCCCGTCGATCTTGGGGTCGAGGTCACCGAACGACTCGGCGACCGGTTCGATCCGCTCCCACGGTGCACGGGCAGAGGGGTAGAGCGCCTTGGCCGTGGCGACGTCCTTGGCCTTGACGGCCGCCACGAAGGCCGTGGTGCCGCTGACCAGCTCGGCGGCCTGGGTGTTGACGTACTTCCTATAGTCGGCGATCGCGGTGGCCACCTTTTCGTTGGCGCTGCCCGATTTGGCGGTGCCGGTGATGGCGAAGGCGTTTCGTATGCCGTCGCCGACCATCCCGGGCTTGCATGCGGTCGTGAGGGTGGCCGGTTCGGTGACCTCGAGCTTGAGCTGCCGGGTGAGCCCTGGACCGATGTTCTCGACCTCTCCCAGGATGCGGTCACCCTCGGCATACACGTAGAACTCGGTGACCTTGCTGCCGGTGTTGGTCACGTCGAAGGTGAGCACCCCTGCAGGGGCAGTGGCCGTGTTGAGCGAGCATGCGCTGTCGCTGGCCTGGACGGCGATCTGGCCGGGCGGCGCCGTGGAGGTCGCGGCGGCGCTCTGCGATGACCCGCTTCCGGTGCAGCCGGCCAGGGCGACGGCGGCAAGCGGGACGAGCGCCAGTGGATGGGCACGGTGGGACGGGCGCATTCAGTTTCCTTGCTCATTCGAGTCTGGCTGGATCAGCTGGCAGTCGCAGTGACCTGGACTTGTGGCGCGCGGGCCTTGGGGCGGCGCAGGAACAGAGGCAGGACGATGCCGACGTACAGCACCCAGACGACCGCCTGCAGCACCGTCGTCTGCGGGGTGAAGTTGAAGATGCCCTTGAGCAGCGCGGCATACCAGGACGATGGGTCGACAATCCTGCTGGCATCAAAGGCGAGCGTGTTGAGGCCGGGCAGTACGCCGGCTTCCTGCAGGTCGTGGACTCCGTAGGAGAGGATGCCGGCGGCGACGAAGACGAGCAGGATCCCCGTCCAGCGGAAGAAGCGGCCCAGGTCGATGCGCAGCACGCCGCGGTAGATCGCGACACCGAGGGCTACCGCCCCGCCGAGCCCCACGATCCAGCCGAGCATGGGAAGCACGTTCCCCGCCCCGGCGGCCTGCGTCGTGGCGTAGAAGAAGATCGCCGTCTCCAGGCCTTCGCGCCCGACGCCGAGGAAGGCGACGAGAACAATCGCCCAGGGGCCCACGTCCAACGCCTTCTCCAGCGCTCCCTTGAGCTCGCCGGAGATGGTGCGGGCGGCCGAGCGCATCCAGAACACCATGGCGGTGACAAAGCCCACGGCGATGATCGACGCGATGCCACCAACGAGTTCCTGCGCCTCGAAGGACAACCGGCTGGTGCCGAAGGTGAGGACGGCGCCGAGGAGCACCGAGAGCCCGACCGCGATGGTGACACCCAGCCACACGTAGCGCAGTGCCCACCGTCGCTCGGTCTTGACGAGGAAGGCTGCCAGGATGACGACTACGAGGGCCGCCTCCAGGCCTTCCCGCAGGCCGATGAGCGCGTTGCTGACGAACATGAGCATCCTCAGGTTAGGTAAGCCTTACCTAAGCCTGGCACAGGGGCTGTTGCTGTCACAACCGGGTCTGATGTGCGCTGGATCACGCGAGGCTCACGCGTCGCGCGCGCCCTGCCGTCAGGCGCTGCGCCGACACAACTGGGTCATGTGCCGCTGCCTGCCGCCCGTCGCGTCGCGCCCTCAACCGGATCTCATGTGCCGCCGCCTGCCGTCAGTCCGGTCGCGCCCACAACCTGGTCTCATGTGCCGCCGCCTGCCGTCAGTCCGGTCGCGCCCACAACCCGTCTCATGGGCCGCGGCCTGCCGTCAGTCGCGTCGCGCCCTCAACCGGGTCTCATGTGCCGCGGCCTGCCGTCAGTCGCGTCGCGCCCACAACCGGGTCTCACATCCGCTGACGGCAGGTCAGGCCGCCGCCCCCCTGTTTGTTGTCGCCACTGAATGTGCTGATGGCCAAGAACGATGCCGACCACTCGACGCCCTTCGCCACCGCCTCTTTCGCTTCGTAACTGCGTCTCCCCGAGCTGCTGAAAGCTTACCCGGGAGCGGTGTCGGTGCCCGCTTGTAGCGTGCTCATGTGGAAGAGACCGCAAGCACCGCTGGTCATGATGGCGGCGACGCTGTAAGCGAAGGCTTGTCGGTGCCCGGCGATAGTGTGTTCGACATGACCGAAGAGGCCGCGCCAGGGCTGGCCGGTGGAGGGTGCGACCGCTGCGATGAGCGGGGCTCGCTGACGCAGGTGCGCTGCGCGGTGGCGGCGGCCACTGCACTGCTGCGGGACGCGCCGAGCATGTTGTGGCAAGTGTACGGGGCGCAGCTGGGAGAACTGATGCGTGAGGTCGACCGGCTGGCCGCGGCAGCCAGCGGCCTGCGGGTAGCCATTTGCGCCGAGGCCGTGCAGCGCGGGGAAGTCGCTGCCTCCCAGTGCGCCAACACGACCGGTTGGCTCGGTGCGCATGCGCCCTCTCTCGGGCTGGGCGCCGGGGCGGGGCAGGTGGCCCGTCTGGTCGAGCAGACCGGCCACAAACCCATGCTCGCGCCCGTACGGGAAGCCGCTATCGCCGGCGCCCTGCCGGTGCCGGTAGCGATCGTCGTGCTCAGTGAGTTCGACAAACTGCGTGGACGCATCGTCCCGGCCGCCCACGAGTTGGTGCTCGCCGGGCTGATCCGCATCGGCGTCGAGGACGGCGCCGGCGAGGTCCGCCGGCTGCGCCCGGCCCTACTGGCGCGCTATGGCGCCGACGACGAGCTGCAACGCGACCAGGACCGGGCCGCCCGGCTGGTGGCATTGTCCCAGCCGGTAGCCACCGAGGACGGGGTATGGCAGTACCGGTTCATCGCCGACGCCGAAGCCAAGGCCATCCTCGAGGCCGCCATCGGGGTGCTGTCCGCGCCCTGGCGACCCGACGGCGCCCGCGACCCGCGCAGCACCCAGGAACGCCGAGGGCAAGCCCTGGTCGAAGTCTGCCGGCGGGTCAGTGCCGCCGCCAAAGCCGCCGGCGTCTTCGGCGGACACCCGCGCGCCGGCGGCGACCCGCCAGGTGACAATCCGCCGTCAGGTGATCCGCTCCACGGCCCGGATCCATGGCACGAGCGATCCACCAGCGCCGGCCCGCCAGGTGACAATCCGCCGTCAGGTGATCCGCTCCACGGCCAGGATCCATGGCAAGAGCGGGCAGGGAGCGACTCGGCGGGCAGCGACCCGGAGTCGTTCGATCCGGCGATGTTGCAGGCCGCGTTGGCCGGGATGGGCGCCGGCGGAGCCAAAGCCACCCTCATGCTGACCATGCCTTTGAGCGAGCTGACGGAGCGGGTCGGCGCGGCCACCGTGCTGGGCACCACCGAGCACGGCACGCTCCTTGCCCCGGAGACCGCCCGGCGGATCGCCTGCGACGCCGGGATCATCCCGGTCGTGCTCGGCACCCGGGCCGAGGTGCTCGACCTGGGTCGCACCGAACGGCTCTTCAGCTTCGCGCAAGCCCGCGCCGTGCTGCTACGCGACCGGCACTGCAGCTTCCCGTCCTGTGACACCCCGGCGTTCTGGTGCCAGCTGCATCACGTGGCGCATTGGCTCGACGGCGGAGCTACGGACCTCGGCAATGCCGCCTTGCTATGTAGCCGTCACCACACCATCGTGCACCGAGACCGGCTCACCGCC
>JBIOUP010000107.1:0-6197 GCA_044867305.1 Dermatophilaceae bacterium | reverse complement strand
AGCCACACTGACCGACCACGACGAATGGACGAGGACCGCTCTTCGCACGAGAGTGTCGTCCGCGGGCAGGTCGGGCTCCCAGCCTGTGGTGAGGTGCTCTTCCTCCGGCGGGATGATTGGGTACGCCACGCGCCAACAATGGCACGACACCGCCAGAGAGAGGATCGTCATGACCGAGCCGTCCGGCAATGGTTGGCCCAGCCACGAGGGCCTGCGAGCGATGTTCATCAACTGCACGCTCAAGCGCTCGCCTGAGCTCAGCAACACTGAGGGGCTGGTCCGGCTCAGTCGAGGAATCATGGAGAAGCAAGGCGTGGCGGTCAGCGTCCTGCGTGCCGTGGACCATGACATCGCGACTGGTGTGTGGCCGGACATGACCGAACACGGCTGGGAAAGCGACGAATGGCCCCAGCTGTACGGGCAGGTCATGGCCGCCGACATCTTGGTGCTGGCCGGCCCGATCTGGCTGGGGGACAACAGCTCGGTCATGAAAACGGTGATCGAGCGGCTCTACGCCTGCTCCTCGTTGCTCAACGACTCCGGTCAGTATGCCTACTACGGCCGGGTCGGCGGATGCCTCATCACGGGCAACGAGGACGGCGTGAAGCATTGCGCCATGAACGTGCTGTACAGCCTGCAGCACCTCGGGTACACCATTCCGCCGCAGGCCGACGCGGGCTGGATCGGTGCGGCAGGTCCTGGGCCGTCCTACCTGGACCCCGGCTCCGGCGGCCCCGAGAACGACTTCACCAACCGCAACACGACCTTCATGACATGGAACCTGCTGCATCTGGCCGCGATGATCCAGGCGGCCGGAGGGATCCCGGCGCATGGCAACCAGCGCTCGGAGTGGGATGCCGGCTGCCGCTTCGACTTCGAGAACCCCGAGCACCGCTAGGCGCTAGGCGCTCGCCCAGCGGGCACGCTCCGCGGGCGGGTCGAACGCGTCGGCGAAGTAGTAACGCGCGGCGACCACCTGGGCGCCCTGCAGCTCGACGACCCCGACGATATGAACCGGGCCTTCGCCGTACTCCACGACTCCCTCGCCGACCCAGACCGTCGGCCCACCCCGAACGCTGCGCCACGTGATGCGTGGCGGTCCCGGAACCTGCTGGTACATCCCCATGATGTTGGTCCGCCCGATGAACCGTTCGCCGGACTGCGGCCGCTCGTCAACCGCGTCCTCGGCCACCAATGTGGCGATGGTGTCCAGGTCCCACCGTTCCCAGGCGGCAAACAGCGCCTCGGCGGCACCCTGAGTCTGCTGGCCCATGTCGCTCCGATCCGGCCACGGACGGCCATCTTCTAGCATCTTCTCTCGTGAACCGGCGCACCCGCCCCGTCGAGCCCGACCCGGTCCTTGCGGACCGGTCCGCGGACCGAGCCAGACGGGTCACCGCTCTCTGCGCACCTGTGCTCGTGCCGGTCAGCATGGCGGCAGTCTTCGCGCTGTTGGCCCGCAAGCTGCCACCGAGGACGGCCTACAACACCGGGTTCGCGATCTACTGGGCGGGCTGGTGCGGCGCGTTCCCGGCATACCTGCTCGGCCCGCGTGGGTGCGTTCAGGCGCTGCGGACCGGCCGAGCACCGACCCGCGGCGAGGCGGCGCTGGCCGTCGTCCCGGTGCTCGGTGGGGTGGGCACCGAGCTACTGCCGCACCGGCGCCAGCTCGATCCGGGCGTCGCCACGATGATGGTGGCGACTGCGACCGTCAACGCCGTGGGGGAAGAGCTGCTCTGGCGGGCTGTCTTCATGACGCTCTTCCCGGGGCAGGCGGGGCGGGGACTGCTCTGGCCGCTTGCGGGGTTCAGCGCGTGGCACTTCGCTCCGCAGATCGTGCTGCCCTCGCGCCTCGGGCGGGCCCGCTTCGTCGCGGGGGCAGCCTTCGTGGGGGCGATCTCCTCGGCCATAGCGTGGCGGACCGGAGGCGTCCGGGCGGCGCTGCTTCCCCACCTCGCGACGGACGCGTGCGGCGTCAGTGCCGCTCGGTTCCGTCTGGGTCGCTGAGGGCGCCGGCCCTTGCACCGGGAGCCAACCAGTGGTGGTATCGCCCCCATGCACGTCGGCCAGAGCGCCCGCCGTACTCGCACGGTGACGGCGCGGGACATCGAGCTGTTCACGGAGCTGACCGGCGACCGTAACCCGCTGCATTACGACGAGGACCTTGCCGCCCGCAGCCGGTTCGGAGGCATCATCGTCCAGGGCGGCGTCACTTCGGGGCTACTCAACGCGCTTGTGGCCGAGGATCTCCCGGGCCCGGGCAGCGTCTTCCTGCGCGTGGACTGGTCGTTCAAGGCCCCAGTGCGGCCCGGCGAGGAGATCACCGCGGAGGCCGAGGTCCTCGAGATCCGCGAGGGCAAGCCGATCGTCACGCTACGAACCACCGTCACCAGGGCGGATGGCACCGTCGTGCTCGACGGAACGGCGCTCGTGTACCGCGATCCGGTGGCCGGGGAGATCTGAGCACCCCCGCGACGGGACACACCGATCGCGCCGCGCGACTGCTACTGGGCCGGGTTGGCCTGCAGAAAGGTCCATCGGCGCCCCTCGAGGTCGGCTGCGGTGTAGGCGCGAAAGCCGGTATGCCGGATCGGGCTCAGGATCGTCGCGCCGGACGTCGTCGCGTGCGCCAGGTGCGCCTCCAGGTCATCGACGTAGACCCACGGCTCGTGGGTCGCCGGCTGCTCCGGCGGCACGGGCGAGTCGAGCTCCCCGATGATGATGGAGCACGTGCCGGCCCGCAGCTCGATCCACGGCAGACCGTAGTCCCCTCGGGGCAGCGGATCGGCCTCGGTCGGCAGTGGACTCGGCGAGGCGAGCCCGAACGCGTCCGAGAGCCAGCGTGCCGCGGCGCCCGGGCTGGCGTAGTTGACGAGAACGCCCAGCCGACCCAATGGCGGCTGCGGTCCGCTGACGCGGTCGCGGCGAGTGCACCACGCGGCGAACCAGCGTTCGGTCACTCGGACCCAAGCCGTGCCGCCTGCTTCGCGTCCGCCGGTGGGGATCGTCGCGTCGACCCGGACCTCGGTGCCGTCATCGGTTGCCGTGAACCGCACGTCGATGTGCACGTCGTCCACGGAGCTGGTGAAGGACAGCCGCTCACCCGGCTCCCATGTGGTGATCCGGCCCAGCTCGAGACCCTCGCCGGAGTCGGCGTCATACACCTCGATGAAGCGGCCTCCGACGCCGCCTTCGCAGCGCATGGCGAGCGCCCTCGATGAGTCGAAAGCGTTGATCGGCCCTCGAACCCACCACTGGTCGATCTCTTCTGTGAACGCGACGAACGCGGTCGCTGGATCCACGCAGACGTGAACCGCCGTGGACACGGTCGGTGCTTCCGTCATGACGACTCCCTTGTTTGCGCGTGGACTGCCTTGTCCTCCACATGGCGTTTGAACGAGGCGAGCTGTTCGGACCAGTGCGCCTGCACCTGGTCCAGCCAGGCCTGGACGGGGGCCATCGACTCCGGCCGCAGGGAGAACATGCGAACCCGTGCGTCGCCGGGCGCCCGAGCGTCGCTGACCACCCCGGCGGCGAGCAGCAGCCGCAGGTGGCGGCTCATCGCCGGGCTGGTCAGGCCCGTCACGGCCGCAAGATCGCCTGCCCGCCGCGGTCCGGAGCTGAGCAGCTGCACGACGAGTCGGCGGTTGGAGTCCGCGAGCGCCTCGAACACCGCATCTGCCTGGACTGCAGCCACGACACAATAGTTCACGTCGCCGTTAACTATTGTCAAGATCTCTCAAAGACGCGTGCGCGTGCGAAGGCGGTGGCGAGGCAGGGCTCGCTCGCTCCGCCTACCCTTCCTGCCGCCAGGCCGCTCGCAAGCCAACCCGCTTTGCGGTCTGCAGCAACGAGTTACGGTAGAGCCGCGCGCCCCCCGTGATCGTCACGGCTGCGAACACGACGGTGAGCAGAAGCGCCACGACCGGCTCCCACCAGGCCGCCTCGCCCGCGACGATCCGTCCCGGCATGAGAATGGCCGACAGGATGGGCACGAATGACGCGACGACCTTGGCCGTGCCCGAGACCGTCATCCCGACAAGGAACGCCAGCACCAGCGCCATGGTGAGCGGGGTCGTCGTCGACTGAAGGTCCTCGCTGCGGGTCGCCAAGGCTCCGGCCGCAGCCCACACGGTCGCCAACGCGAGAAAGCCGGCGAGGAAGAACGCGAGGAACCAGCCGATCGCCCCGGCGACGCTCGGCAGCAGCCCGGCATACTGCGTGAAGCTGAGCCCGACGAGGCCGACAGCGGCATACAGGGCCATCTGGCCCAGCGCGATCGCCGAGTTCCCCAGCACCTTGCCGATGAGCAGAGATCGGATCGGGATAGCGGTCACGAGGATCTCGACGATCCGCGACTGCTTCTCCTCGACGACGCTCTGGGCGATCTGGACGCCGAAGGTGAGCGCGGCGATGTAGAACAGCATCGCGAAGACGAAGCCCAGGAAGGTACGGAAACCCTGCTGGCTCTCGTCCTGTCCGTCGAGGCGAGCGGTGGTGAGATCGGCGCCCTGGCTGAGCCGCTCGTATGCCGTGCCCGCTGCGGCTGCGTTCTGCCGCAGGGTCAGCTCGCGCACGCTCGCGGCAATGTCCCGGGTGACGTCGGTGTCGGTCTCGCGGTTGAAGGTCAGCCGCCAACCCTCGGTGCCGTTGGTCAGCAGGGCATCGGCGTTACCGTCGCGAACGGCCTGCTCGCCCGCCGCGGCGCTTACGACCGTCTGCGAGGTGATCGTCACCTTGTCGTCGCGGGCGTGGGCGGCTGCATTCGCTGCAGAGACGACATCCGACCCCCGTTGGTCAATGACGGCAACGGTGCTCGTGTGGGCCCGGTTGCCCAGCCAGGCTTGCAGGCCCAGCAGCCCACCGATGAGCAGCAGCGTCAGCAAGGTGCCGATGAGGAAGTTGCGGTCGGCGAGCTTGACGAGCACCTCGCGAGTGGCGACCAGCCGCCAGGCCGGCCCGGCACCGGTCGGCTCGACCGGGTTCGGGGAACGGTCAGTGGTCGTCGGGTGGGTCGGGAGCATCGTGGTCACGCCGTCACCTCACGGTAGATGTCGCTGAGACTGGGGATGATCCGGGCGTACTCGCGCACCGAGCCGCGGGACATGGCGTCGCGAAGCAGGTGTTGGGTGGCCTCGTCGGACTCCGGCTCGACGACGGCGACCGGGCCGTCGATATCGACGACGTGGATGCCGCCTTGTTCGCGTACCCAGCCGGCGTCGGTGTCGAGGACGAGCCGGTGCCGGACGATCCCGGTGGCGCGCAGTTCGTCGGTCGTGCCGGCGGCGACTACCCGCCCTCTGGCCAACACGACGATCCGGTCGCACAGCCGGTCGACGAGCTCGAGCTGGTGAGAGGAGAACAAGACCGGGACCCCGCGGCGGGTGTGCTCGCGCAGGACGTCGGCCATCTCGTCGACGGCGTCCGGATCGAGGCCGGAGAACGGCTCGTCGAGGATGAGCGCGACCGGGTCTGCGAGCAGCGCGGCGGTGATCTGGACCCGCTGCTGGTTGCCCAGCGAGAGGGTCTCCAGCTTGGCCTTGGCCTTGCCGGCCAGCCCGAACCTGGTCAGGTAGTCCAGGGCGACCCGGCGCGCATCAGCCGGCGCCATGCCGCGTAGGCACCCCAGGTAGGTCAGCTGGTCGAGCACTTGCTGCTTGGGGTAGAGGCCACGCTCCTCGGGCATGTAGCCGAACCGGCGCCGGTCGTGCGCAGTGACCGGCCGGCCCTGGAAGCGCACGGCGCCCGAGTCGGCGCCGAGCACCCCCATGACGATCCGCATGGTCGTCGTCTTGCCGGCACCGTTGCCGCCGACGAAGCCGACCATGGACCCCGCTGGAACGGTCAGGCTGGCTTCGTCGAGCGCCACGGTGTCGCCGAACCGGCGGCTGACGTCTTGGACTTCGAGCATGACAGGCTGCCTCCGTATGTGGCTTCGTCTTCCAGCTCCACACTAGGTAGCCGGCCGTGTCACTTGATCAGCCGCAAGTCGGATTCCGTTGGGCCAGCATCGGCAGACACCATGAGTGCTGATGGGGCATTTCGGTCGCTCCTCGATCACCTTCTCGGCTTGTAGCATCGAATTCAGTGCTATAAGCAACTGCGCCCCGCTATAGGCATCCCATATGACCGATGTCCAGTGCAGCTGCCGGACGGTGCGCACTCGCATCGGTGCGCCGCATCGGTGCGCACTCGCA
>JBIOUP010000106.1:0-8429 GCA_044867305.1 Dermatophilaceae bacterium | reverse complement strand
ATGTCGGTCTGCTGGTGTCGCTGCTCGTCAACACCGCGATCGTGCTCCTGCTGTTGCGGGTGCTGTCCGGTGTGGTGCTGCCGATCCGCGCCATCCGCAGCGGAGTCCTGCTCGGCGGCCTGGGCCTGACCCTGCTGCAGGTCGCCGGTGGAGCACTCATCGCGTTCGTCACCCGCAACCCGCTGTTCGGCTCGATCGTCGTCATGGTGGGCCTGTTGTTCTGGCTCAACTTCACGGCGTGGGTGATCCTGCTGGCTGCGGCCTGGGCCGCGGGCGACATCGCCGACGCGAAGGTCGCCGCCGAGGTGCACGAGCTGGAAGCCCGCGGTCAGCTCGAAGAAGTGCCCGGGTCAGCGATGCTCACCCGCGAGGGTGGCGTCGACCCGCGCAGCGCTCGCGAGCGGGCCGTGCATGGGGTGGCGACCTTCGACCCCCGCGAGCAGGACCGAATCAGCATTCTGGCCGGTGCCGTGCTGGGGGCGACCGCTGCCGTGTCGATCGGTGCCCTGAGCCGGGCGGTCGGGCGGCTGCTGCCGCGCCGTCATCGCTCGTAGACGCCCCGACCACGCCGCCTCGAGCGCACCACCAGCCACGCCAGCACGAGCAGCAGCAGGGCAACGGCTGCCATGACGCCGGCTCGAAGCGGATCGCTCAGGCTGCTCCATCCGCTCGAGGCTGCGGCCACGACCACCGACTCCACGGGCTGCGGAGAGGAGCCGGGGCGAGCCAGCTCGATGGCCAGGGTGGGCTCGTCGGTCCCCCCGGGCGGGGGCGACTCGGCGACCTGGGGGCTGGAACCCCACTCCGGCGGACGCGGCGCCCCGGAAGCGACGAGGGTGCCCACCGGACGCAACCGGCCGGCATACGCGAAGCCCCAGTCGAGCAGCGCCTCGGTGGGCTCGGTCTGGCGCACCACGCTGCCCATCTCGGCGAGCAGCAGAGTCCGCCCGGCCCGGTTCACCGCGGCGATGAAGGTGTTACGGGCCTTGGTCGTGTAGCCGCTCTTGACGCCGATGGTGCCGGGGTAGGTGTCGATGATCGGGTTGTGGTTCTGGATCTGGAACGGCGCGACGACCTTGCCCGTGCTGTCGGTGCCGCCGGGGAACTGGGCCTGCAGGAGCACGGCATGCCGTCGGAACTCCGGGAGAGCCATAGCCGCTCGGCCGATGAGGGCCAGGTCGTAGGCGCTCGTGTGCTGGCCGTCGGCGTCCAGCCCGGACGGGTCGACCGCGACGGTGTCCCAGGCCCCGAGCCGGCCGGCTTCGGCGTTCATGTCCGCGAGGATCTGAGCGCGGCCGCCGTAGGCGCGGGCGATCGCGTATGCCGTGTCGTTGCCGCTGACCATGAGCAGACCGTTGAACAGGTCGTCGACGCGGTATGGGTTGCCGGCCAGCATGCCGACCCGCGTGCCGTCGACGTTGACGTCCTCGGGAATGGCGACGATGACCTGCTTGGGGTCCAGCTTGGGCAAGGCGACCAGCGAGGTGAGGGTCTTGAGCGTGCTCGCGGGGTAGAGCAGGGCGTGTGGTGCCTTGGCGGCCAGCACCTCGCCGGTCGTCATATCGGCCAGCACGAAGGACACGTGCGGAGTGTCCGGCGGGGCCGGCACCCCGGGCGAGCGGTCGGTGAGCACGCCCGGACCGGCCAGCCCGGAGCCGCCGACGGTGTGCTCGGGGGCGATGACCGGGCCCTTCATCGGCACCGGGGCGGCGATGACGCAGGACTGCCGGACGGTATGCCCGTCAGCGTAGGTGGTGACGTTGGGGTCCGGGGTGGTACTCCGAGTGGTGCCCGGGCGGGGCGCCCGGGACGGCGCGGCGGCGGTGACCAGGGCCGGGGTCATCCCCGGTGGGCACGGGTTGGCGGGCGAGCCCAGTCCCTTGCTCGGCGACGGTGCCGGAGTCGAGTCAGCCGCAGCGGGCGCTGCAGCGACGCCCGTCAACAGCCCGGCCAGCATGGTGGCGAGCAGTAGCAGTCGGACCCGTGGGTGGCTCATTGCCGCGGCAGCCTAACGCGTGCACGTGTGTCCACCCGATCGTGACGGCTGCCCCATGCGCCGGAGGTAGAACCGAGCGTGGAGGTAAAACCGAGCGCTCTAGCGCTCGTCTACACCTCCGTGGTCGACATCACCGGAGGTGAAACCGAGCGTGGAGGTAAAACCGAGCGCTCTAGCGCTCGTCTACACCTCCGTGGTCGACATCACCGGAGGTAAAACCGAGCGTGGAGGTGAATCGAGACCGGAGGTAAAACTGAGCGTGCAGGTATGACTGAGCGGTGGAGGTCCTGGCGGGCCGCGGCCTGCGCCGTCGTCTGCTGTCCGTGGCCGATCGGTCGCTAACAGCGGCTCCCGCCCCACATGTCACGGCATTCCCTTAACCACTACCGAATTCCAAACTGAGCACCGGATCCGGTGGTGATTGTGGAATTTGGCGATGGCGATGTTACGGAAGGGGCTGAGGTGACTGCAGTGCTCCACTGCTTGGAGCAAAGCGCCGACCGGCTCGGATGACGTCCGCCCGGCCGGCCGGCCGTCATCCCACCGTGCGCTGCCCGATCTTTCGCGCTGCCCCGAGGGCCACTGCTATTAGCAACCGTCGCACTCGTAGACCGGAGGATGGGTATTAGCACACCGTCGCACTCGTAGACCCGAGGATGGGCGAGCCGGGCCTGTGGCCCTGAATCTCGTTCTGCCCGCGAGCAGGCCGGCGCGTTTCAACGCCACGGTGCTACCGAACGCCCCTTGGATTGGTTACTCCGTGGTCGCGGCAACCCGCGCCGTTTCAGCGCCACGGTGCAACCCGCGCCGTTTCAGCGCCACGGTGCTACCGAACGCCCTTCGATCGGTTACCCCGTGGTCGCGGGCAACCCGCGCCGCCGCGGATGCGGGCGCTATCGGCCGCGGCGGAAGGAGCCGCGCAGGTCCTTGTTCAGCTGGTTGATGACATCCATCGGGATCTCTTTGGGGCAGGCGTCCGCGCAAGCGCCGATGTTGGTGCATCCACCGAACCCCTCGTGATCGTGCTGGGCGACCATGCTCACCACGCGGGCGTAGCGCTCGGGCTGGCCCTGCGGCAGCTCGGCCAGGTGGGTGACCTTGGCGCCCATGAACAGCATCGCCGAAGCGTTCGGACAGGCCGCGACGCAGGCGCCGCAGCCGATGCACACTGCGGCCTCGAAGGAGCGGTCGGCCTTGCGCTTCTCGACGGGCACCGCATGAGCCTCAGGGGCCGAGCCGGTGTTCACCGAGATGTACCCGCCCGCCTGGATGATCCGGTCGAAGGCGGACCGGTCGACAACCAGATCCCGCAGCACCGGGAACGCGGTGGCCCGCCAGGGCTCAATGGTGATGGTGTCGCCGTCGGTGAACGAGCGCATGTGCAGCTGGCAGGTTGTCGTCACCTCGGGGCCGTGCGCCTTGCCCTTGATCATCAACCCGCACATCCCGCAGATGCCCTCCCTGCAGTCGCTGTCGAACGCGACCGGCTCCTCGCCCTTGGCGATGAGCCCCTCGTTGAGAACGTCGAGCATTTCGAGGAAGGACATGTCGGGGGAGATGTCCGCGACCTGGTAGGTGACCATCCGGCCTGGCGCGGTCGGGCCGGCCTGCCGCCAGATCGAAAGGGTGAGGTTCACTTGTAGCTCCGTTGCTTCAGCTCGACGAACTCGTAGACGAGGTCTTCCTTGTGCAGGATCGGCTTGCCCATGTCTCCGCCCTCCGGGCCGCCGCCGAACTCCCACGCCGCGACGTAGGCGTACTCGTCGTCGTGCCGGAGCGCCTCGCCGTCCTCGGTCTGGCTCTCGCCGCGGAAGTGCCCGCCGCAGGACTCGCGCCGGTGCAGGGCATCGATGCACATCAGCTCGCCGAGCTCAAGGACGTCGGCGACCCGGCCGGCCTTCTCCAGGCTCTGGTTGAGGGTGTCGCCCGCGCCGAGCACGCGCACGTTGCGCCAGAACTCGTCGCGCAGTGCCCGGATGAGGTCGATGGCCTTGAGCAGCCCCTCCTCGGTGCGCTCCATGCCGCAGTACTCCCACATGATGGCCCCCAGCTCCTTGTGGAAGGAGTCGACGGTGCGCTCGCCGTTGACCGACAGCAGCTGGTTGACGCGGCGCTGGACCGATTCGCGCGCCTCGACCAGCTCGGGGTGCTCGTCGCTGACCGGCGGGTAAGGCGCCGCCGCGAGGTAGTCGCGGATGGTGTTGGGCAGCACGAAGTACCCGTCGGCAAGCCCCTGCATGAGCGCGGAGGCCCCGAGGCGGTTGGCGCCGTGGTCGGAGAAGTTGGCCTCGCCGGTGACGAAGAGGCCGGGGATGTTCGACTCCAGGTCGTAGTCGACCCAGAGGCCACCCATCGTGTAGTGCACCGCCGGGTAGATCCGCATCGGGACCTCGTAGGGGTTCTCGCCGGTGATGCGCTGGTACATGTCCAGCAGGTTGCCGTACTTCTCGGCGACCGCCTCGGCGCTCATCCGGCCCAGCGCATCGGTGAAGTCGAGGTAGACCCCGCGGCGGAAGTCTCCGACCTGGGGGCCGACGCCGCGGCCCTCGTCGCAGACGTTCTTGGCCTGTCGGGAGGCGATGTCACGAGGGACCAGGTTGCCGAAGGAGGGGTAGATGCGCTCCAGGTAGTAGTCCCGGTCGGATTCGGGAATCTCCCTCGGGTCCTTCTCGCAGTCCTCGCGCTTCTTGGGCACCCAGATGCGTCCGTCGTTGCGCAGCGACTCCGACATCAACGTGAGCTTGCTCTGGTGGTCGCCCGAGACCGGGATACACGTCGGGTGGATCTGGGTGTAGCACGGGTTGGCGAAGTAGGCACCCTTGCGGTGCGCCCGCCAGGTCGCCGTGACGTTGGACCCCATGGCGTTCGTCGAGAGGAAGAAGACGTTGCCGTAGCCGCCGGACGCCAGGACCACGGCGTCGGCGAGATGCGTCTCGATCGCGCCGGTGACCAGGTCACGGGCGATAATCCCGCGCGCCCGCCCGTCGACGACGACGAGCTCGAGCATCTCGTGCCGGGCGTACATCTCCACCGTGCCGGCCGCCACCTGACGCTCCAGGGCTTGGTAGGCACCGATGAGCAGCTGCTGGCCGGTCTGACCTCGGGCGTAGAACGTGCGCGACACCTGCACGCCCCCGAAGGAGCGGTTGTCCAGCAAACCGCCGTACTCGCGGGCGAACGGCACGCCTTGCGCCACGCATTGGTCGATGATGTTCGCGCTGACCTCGGCGAGCCGGTACACGTTGGACTCGCGGGCTCGGTAGTCCCCGCCCTTCACCGTGTCGTAGAACAGCCGGTAGACCGAGTCGCCGTCCTCCTTGTAGTTCTTCGCTGCGTTGATTCCGCCCTGGGCGGCGATCGAGTGCGCACGCCGCGGGCTGTCCTGGTAGCAGAACGACTTGACCTGGTAGCCGGCCTCACCGAGGGTTGCAGCGGCGGCACCGCCGGCCAGACCGGTGCCGACGATGATGACCGACAGCTTGCGCCGGTTGGCGGGGTTGACCAGCTTGGCCTCGAACTTGCGCTTGGTCCAACGCTGCTCGATCGGGCCTTCGGGAGCCTTGCTGTCGGCGATCGGCTTGCCGTCGGTGTAGAGCCCGTGGGTGATGGTCTCAGTCATCTGCGTCCTCCGAGGTCCGTCACGAGGTCACTTCACGAGTCCGGCCAGAATGGCCAACGGCGGCAGGATGAATCCCACGACGATGACCGCCGCGACGACGTGGGCTGTGGCCTTGGCCACCCTGCGTGAGTGTGCCGAGTTGGCCCAGCCCAGGGTCTGCGCGCCGCTCCACACGCCGTGGAACAGGTGCAGGGCCAGCGCAGCCATGGCGGCCACATAGATGAGCACGACCCACCAGAGCTGGAAGCTCGCGACGACCAGGCGGTACGCGCTGTCGCCGATCGAGGCCGTCGACACGGCGCCGTTGAAATTGACCTTGGGGATGGTGAACTGCACGAGGTGGAAGATGACGAATAGCAAGAGCGCGACGCCACCCCAGCGCATCCAGGCGGAGCGGGCCGCACCCTTGGCAGCCGTGCGCGCGGCATACCGGTTCATGCGCGCCCCCCGTGCCCTGGCCCAGAGGAAGAAGGCGGCGTACGCGTGCACGGCCAGGCTGATGATCAGCAGCACGCGCAGGATCCAGAGGAACCCGGAGGGTGGCAGGATCGGGACGAGGATCTCGCGAAGGTGCGCGGCGTACTCGTCGAACGCCGCTTGTCCGGCGAAGAGCTTGAGGTTGCCGTACATGTGGACGAGGACGTACAGGACGAACAGCGCGCCGGTGATCGCCATGAGGATCTTCATGAAGACCGTGGTGCGCCGCGCCCGCGTCTCGACAGTGAGCAGCGTTGTAGTGGCCACGGGTCCAACGGTAGCGCCTGGCCGAGGGGCACCTCCCGGTCCAGGGCGGCGGGAGTGGTGACATGGCGCACAGCACCTCGGCTCGGGCTATTTTGGGCGCCATGACGAGGGTTGCAGGGGGCATCGAGGGGTTCTGGGCGGTCATCCCCGCTGGCGGCGCGGGGACTCGGCTGTGGCCGCTGTCGCGCCGTTCGGCGCCCAAGTTCCTCCACGACCTCACCGGGTCGGGGCGCACCTTGTTGCAGAGCACGTGGGAGCGGCTGGAGCCGCTGGCGGTGGACCGTGTCGTCGTCGTCACCGGCGTCGCCCACGCGGACGCAGTGGCCGCCCAGCTGCCCGCTCTGGGGGCGGGCAAACTGCTGGCGGAGCCGAGCCCGCGCGACAGTATGCCGGCCATCGGCCTGGCCGCGGCGGTGATTGCCCGTCGTGACCCGGACGCTGTCGTCGGCTCGTTCGCGGCTGACCATGTCATCGGCGAAGTGCCGGCCTTCCATGACGCGGTCCGCGAAGCCGTGGCCGTTGCGCGGACCGGCCGGCTGGTGACCATCGGGGTCACCCCGACGGAGCCGGCGACCGGCTTCGGGTACATCTGGGAGGGCGCCGGACTCGACGTGGACGGTGCGCCGTCGGCCCGGGCGGTGCGCGCGTTCGTGGAGAAGCCCGATGCCGCGACCGCCCGCGCCTACGTCGAGAGCGGCGAGTATCGCTGGAACGCCGGGATGTTCGTCGTGCGGGCCGGCGTGCTGCTGGAGCTGTTGCGCCAGTGGCATCCGGATCTGGCCGCCGGGGTCGAGGCGATTGCTGCTGACCCGGGCCAGCTCGGCGAGCGATGGGGCGCGTTGACCAAGATCGCGATCGACCACGCGGTGGCCGAGCCGGCTGCGGACGCGGGTCGGGTGGCGGTCGTGCCGGCCAGGTTCACGTGGGATGACATCGGTGACTTCGACTCTCTCGGAGCGCTGCTCGACGGTGAGGCCGGCGATTCAGCGCAACCGCCCGACGCCGGGGTCCGGGTGCTCGGCCCCGCGGCCGATGTCGTTGCCGTTGACTCCACCGCGCTCGTTGCCGCCCAGTCCGGCCGGCTGGTCGCGGTGGTCGGGGTCGAAGACCTTGTGGTGGTCGATACGCCGGATGCGGTTCTGGTCGTGCCACGGTCGCGGGCCCAACAGGTCAAGGCGCTCGTGGAGCGACTCGCTGCGGCCGACCGTTCCGACCTGCTCTGAGGGGCCGGTCTGCCCGGTGCTGGGCGAGCAACTACATATTGGGTCCGGCCAAAGGCGCTTTATTGCTCACGGGCCGCCTCCCCAAATCTCGATCTGTTCGTTGCGCCGCCGACCGCTGGGATGCCACCTGGTGAGCGCGAACCACCGGCCCCATGAAGGCGTGCTCCGCAGGGCGCAAACCGAGCACAGGCAGTCGCACCACGAGATCGCCGCCCAGAACCACCTCGTTCTGGCGCAGAGCTATCGTCGATATGGTTGAGTGCCCGCACGTGATGACCGCCGCCGATAGCCTCTGTTGAACGGCCAGGCAAACCACCAGGGCGGCCGTACGGTCAGTCCTGGCCCACTGCGCGGCCTGAATGGTGGCCCATTCAGACCGTGCTCTCGGTAGGCCGGCACCGACTGACGGTGGTAGCGACCGCAGGGTGCGTACCCGGACTCACTCCTCACGGTGTGGATGGGTTCCCGTCGGAACGGACACGTCGATGACGTCCGGCTCGAGCCCCACCAGGCCGGCAGCCAGCAGTGCCACGGCACCGTCGAGGATGGCTCGGGATCCGCTCTCCCAGACCGCACGCCACCAGCTGCCTTGGCCCGGTGGGCTCCCCATGCCGACCACAACCGGGTGCCGTCCGGCCGCCGTCCAACGTCCGGCCGCGATCTCCGTGCGGACTGCATGGCGACCGATGCCGGCCTCGCGTAGCTGCGCACGGTGCACCACACCCCCATGGTGGGATGCGAATGCCCCGGCAGTGCGTTGGCGGTATCGCCGGAGCTGGTTGGTGCCTGTGGCCATGGCAACAGCCTGCCGACCCGGAGCCTCGTGCTGCTGATGCCCTGTGGACAA
>JBIOUP010000105.1:0-4527 GCA_044867305.1 Dermatophilaceae bacterium | reverse complement strand
CGCCCCGGAGTCGCCGTCATCGACTGCGGCCACGGCGAGCACGGCGAAGAGCTCACCCGGGTCTCCCGCGCCAAGCGGCTCGTCCAAGCAGCCCAGAGCCTGGCCCCGGAGGGCGGCCTGGTGGTCCGGCTCATGGACGGGGACCCGGCCCTGTTCAACGCCTTCTCGGACGAGGCGCTCGCGCTGTGCAAGGTCGGCATCCCCTTTGACGTCGTGCCGGGCGTCAGCGCCGTCACCGCGGTGCCGACGTATGCCGGAGTTCCGCTCACGTCGCATGAAGCCCGCAGCGTGCAGGTCGTCAGCATCGGGGACACGCCACATGACTGGAGCGGGGCAGTCGATGCCGCATCGACGCTCGTGGTGCTCGGAACGCCCGGGCGGCTCGGTCCCGCCCTGGCGGACCTGCTCGCCGCGGGGCGCGACCCGGACACCCCCATCGCGGTCGTCGAGCGGGGCACCACGACCCGTCAGGCCACCCACATCACGACCCTGGGCGAGGTCGACAGGCTGCTGAGCGACAGCAGGGTCCGCTTCCCCTCGCTGGCGGTGGTCGGCCCGACGGTCGCCTTGCGCGACACGCTGTCCTGGTTCGAGAGCAAGCCGCTCTTCGGCTGGGAGGTCCTCGTGCCACGTACCAAGGACCAGGCGGGCACCATGGTGGAGCGGCTGGCCGAGTACGGCGCCCGCGCGACGATCGTCCCGACGATCTCGGTGGAGCCGCCCCGCACCCCGCACCAGATGGAGCGTGCCGTCACCGGCCTGGTCACCGGCCGCTACCAATGGGTCGGGTTCACCTCGGTCAACGCGGTCCGCGCGGTGCGGGAGAAGCTGGAGGAGTACGGCCTGGATGCGCGAGCGTTCGCCGGCCTGAAGATCGCCGCCGTGGGCGGGGTCACCGCCGCCGCCCTGCGCCAGTGGGGCCTGGAGCCCGACCTGGTGCCCAGCGGCGAGCAGTCGACGGCCGGGCTGCTGCTGGACTGGCCGGACTACGACGCCAGCATCGACCCGATCAACCGGGTGTTCCTTCCCCGCGCCGACATCGCCACCGACACCCTCGTGGCCGGCCTGGGCGAGATGGGTTGGGAGGTCGACGATGTGACGGCATACCGCACCGTTCGTGCCGCGCCGCCGCCGGCCGACGTGCGCGAGGCGATCAAGAGCGGTGCCTTCGACGCAGTGCTGTTCACCTCCAGCTCTACCGTGCGCAACCTCGTGGGCATCGCCGGAAAGCCGCACCCCAACACCGTCGTCGCGTGCATCGGTCCGCAGACCGCCAAGACCGCCGAGGAGCACAGCCTTCGCGTCGACGTCCTGGCGACCATGCCCTCCGCGGAGGCGCTCGTCGACGCGCTCGCCGCCCACGGTGCTCTGTTGGCCTTCAGCGCACAGGAGCAAGGTGAGCCGGTCCTGCGCCCGAGCCAACGACGGCACGCGTCCAGGCGCAAGGCCCGGTGATGGCCGGACCGGTGCTGCGGCCCCGTCGACTGCGCAGCACCGCCGCGTTGCGCCGGCTGGTGGCCGAGACCCGGTTGTCGCCCGCAGACCTCGTGCTGCCCGTCTTCGTGCGGGAGGGGGCCTCTGCCCCCGCGCCTATCCCGTCGATGCCCGGGGTGGTGCAGCACACCCTGGACTCCCTGGTCGTCGCCGCCGGCCAGGCCCGGGATGCCGGCCTGGGCGGACTCATGATCTTCGGGGTGCCCGAGGAGCGGGACTCGCACGGCTACGGCGCCGACGATCCGGAGGGCATCCTCAACCTCGCGCTGCGCCGGGTGCGCCAGGCCTGCGGTGACGAGCTGGTCCTCATGGCGGACCTGTGCCTCGACGAGTTCACCGACCACGGTCACTGCGGGGTGCTCGACGAGCAGGGCCGGGTCGACAACGACGCCACGCTGGAGCGCTACGCCGCCATGGCGCTGGCCCAGGCCGAGGCAGGCGCGCACGTGCTGGGGTTGAGCGGGATGATGGACGGGCAGGTCGGGTACGTCCGCGCCGCGCTGGACGGTGCGGGGCGCCACGACGTCGTGCTGCTCGCGTATGCCGCGAAGTACGCTTCAGGTTTCTACGGGCCGTTCCGCGACGCCGTCGAGTCGACGCTGCGAGGCGACCGGGCGACCTACCAGCAGGATCCCGCGAACGGGCGGGAGGCGGCCCGTGAGATTGTCGCCGACCTCGCCGAAGGCGCCGACCTCGTCATGGTCAAGCCGGCGCTGCCCTATCTGGACATCGTCGCCACGGCTCGCGCGCTGTCCACCGTGCCGGTCGCGGCCTACCAGGTGTCCGGCGAGTACGCGATGCTCGAGGCGGCCGCGGCCAACGGCTGGATCGACCGGCAGCGCTGCGTCCTGGAGTCGTTGACCTCGATCCGGCGAGCGGGCGCCTCCATCGTGCTCACCTACCACGCGCTCGAGGTGGCGAGCTGGCTGGGCTGAGCGCCTCCACGCGGCGTCGTATGCTGCCCGTACTCGGCGGGGCAACGTGAGCGCCGGCGGCGCGACGACGGAGGGGGTCGGGATGTCCTCGGGCGGTCGGCCGCGCTGGCTCACGGCCGAGCAGCAACGGTACTGGCGCACCTACCTTCGCGCGGACCGCCAGCTGCGCGACGCCCTCGACCGCGACCTGGCCGAGCACGGTCTGCGCCTCTCCGAGTACGAGATCCTCGCCTGGGTGTCGGAAGCCCCGTACCGCCAGCTGCGCATGTCCGAGCTCGCCGACCGCGTCGTGCAGTCGCGCAGCCGGCTCACCCACACGGCGGTCCGGCTGGAGAAGCGCGGGTGGGTGGTCCGCGAGCCCTGCGCCGACGACCGTCGCGGCGTCCTGCTGCGCCTCACCGACACGGGTCTGGACCAGCTGGAGGCGGCGGCGCCAGCGCATGTCGACAGCGTTCGACGGCACATGGTCGACCTGCTGTCCCCGGCACAGTTCGCCGGGCTCGGCGAGGCCATGGAGGTCCTGGTCGATCCGGCCCGGCAGTCCCGAGGCGGCCGACACCCCACCAGCGCGGCTCGCGGCCGCCGCGCTGGCACGGCATACCCCGAGGGGGCACCAGCATCGGAGGCGCTCATGGCGCGCGCCCAGCGGGTGATCCCCGCAGGGGTGAACTCGCCGGTGCGGGCGTTCCGGGCGGTCGGTGGCACGCCCCGCTTCATGGACGAGGCGGCCGGGCCATGGCTCACGGACGCCGATGGTCGTCGCTACGTCGACCTGGTCGGGTCGTGGGGGCCGATGATCCTCGGGCACGCGCACCCCGACGTGGTGGCGGCGGTGCGCGAGGCGGCGACCCGGGGGTTCAGCTTCGGTATGCCGTCCGAGCCCGAGGTCGCTCTCGCCGAGGAGGTGGTCGCGCGCGTCGCGCCCGTCGAGCAGGTGCGCCTGGTCAACTCGGGCACCGAGGCGACGATGAGCGCCCTGCGCCTGGCCCGGGGGTTCACCGGGCGCTCGGTCGTCGTCAAGTTCGCCGGGTGCTACCACGGGCACGTCGACGCCCTGCTGGCTTCGGCGGGATCGGGGGTGGCGACCTTCGCTTTGCCCGACTCGGCCGGGGTCCCTGCCTCGAGCGCGGGCGAGACGATTGTGCTGCCCTACAACGACCTGCCAGCCGTGGAGGCCGTCTTCGCCGCGCGGGGCGGCGAGATCGCGGCGCTGATCACCGAGGCGGCCGCGGGCAACATGGGCGTCGTGCCGCCCGAGCCCGGCTTCACCGAAGGGCTACGGCGGGTCACCCGCGAGCACGGTGCGCTGCTCATCTCGGACGAGGTCATGACGGGGTTCCGCTGCTCGTCGAGCGGCTGGTACGGCCTGGAGGGGCCGTATGCCGGCGGGCCACCCGACCTGTTCACCTTCGGCAAGGTCATGGGCGGCGGGTTTCCCGTGGCGGCTTTCGGCGGCCGGGCCGACGTCCTGGCTCTGCTGGCCCCCCAGGGCCCGGTGTACCAGGCAGGGACGCTGTCAGGGAACCCCGTCGCGTGCGCCGCCGGGCTGGCCACGCTGCGCGCCCTGACCAACGACGTCTACCCCTACCTGGACCGGGTCGCGCGCACCATCGCCGACGCTACGTCGGCCGCGCTGGTGGCCGCGGGGGTCCGGCATACCGTCCAGTGGGCGGGCTCGATGTTCTCCCTGTTCTTCTGCGACGGGCCGGTGCGCACCTACGACGAGGCAAAGGGGCAGTCGACGGCGGCGTTCCGGGCGTTCTTCCACGCCATGCTCGCCCGCGGGGTGCACCTGCCGCCGAGTGCGTTCGAGGCGTGGTTCGTCTCCGCCGCCCACGACGAGCAGGCGCTGGAGCAGGTATGCCGGGCACTGCCCCCCGCAGCCAAGGCCGCCGCTGCGGCGCTCGGCTAGGTTGGTGGCCCCAGCGCCGGGGTTGGAGGTAAACCGAGCAGTGGAGGTGAAGGAGTGCGTTCTAGCGCACTTCAACACCTCCACCGAGCCGCTGACCGGAGGTAAAACCGAACGTAGAGGTGAAGGAGTGCGCTCTACCGCTCGGGTTTACCTCCGTCGCTCGGATCTACCTCTCGACTAGGTCCC
>JBIOUP010000104.1:0-6988 GCA_044867305.1 Dermatophilaceae bacterium | reverse complement strand
CCTCCTACGGATCAGAAGGTTGGGGGTTCGAATCCCTCCGGGCGCGCCACGTCTTCGCAGGTCACCTGGAATTGCCCACCAAGGACACCGCAGCCGAGGGCCCGGATCCCGCCCGGATCCCGGCCCGAGATCCGGACCGCAGGCCGATATTCCGTGGGTCGCCTCCCGTGGCCGCACGACGTCGTCCACCGGCACCGGCACGTGGTCGGCGAAGCTGCGGTTGAGTGCGTGCACGCGCGTACCCTTCGGCGCAGGAGTGGTCGAGCACCTTCGCGCAAACCGCAAACCCGGATCGCTACGCGAGTCACGCGCGGTCGGCTCGGGCTGACGTAACAGCCGGCCGAATCCTCCTCGGTGGGGATCTCGGCGACGCTGGTCCGGTTCAACGGGGTGCCTTCGACGGCGAGCATGGCGGAGATCTCGCAGCTGGACAGGCCCTGGCGGCGCAGGTCCATGACCCTGCCGCGGACTCGGTCCTTGGGCGGCGCCGTCCCCGGCGGCGGGCCGGGTCGCCCCGGCGGCGCGAGGCCTTGCGGTCCACCGGCTGTGCGGAAACCCGCGCTAAGGGCCGCACTGGGGACGTACCCTTTCGGGTCGTGCGACATCTTTGCCGCAAGTCGCGCGTCTCGGACGCCAGCGCGTCATCGCAGCGAGTCACCCGCTGATGGCGGCGGATTACTTGTCGGTTGCGTGAACGCGGACTCGTAGTCCTGCCCGCCGTAGAAGACCCCGAGGATCATCACGTGCTGCGCGGTGTCGTCGACGGTGAAGGCGATGATCACGCGCTTCTTGTACGCCGTGATCCGTAGCCCGGGGCGGAGGTCGTCCCGGGCGACACCGGGTGCGGGAACACCGCCAGTCCTTCGCAGTGGTCCACGATCGCGTCGAGGTAGTCCGAAGCGATCGCCGGCGTCGCGGCCGCGCTGATGTAGGCGTGCAGGTCCTCGAGTTGGTCGGCGGCCTCGGGTGCGAACCGGACCAGGTAGCTCGCCGCTGGCGCAGGACAGCCAGACGGTCTCGGACCTGCTGCGGGGTGAGCGCGCGGTCGGGTCGGCCCGAAATCGGTCATAGGCCACCACGACCTTCTCGTGCTGACTGGGCATAGCGGACTTCCCTTGCGTGCACGCGGATCAGTGGAGCGGCTGGAGGAGGTGGTTGGCGATGTACCGGCCGATGGCCTCTCCGTGAAGCTGGCCTTGGACCGTGGCCCAGCGGAAGTGGAATCCCACCCAGATGCGGGAGACCGAGTTCTCAGCCGCGGCCTGGGAGAAGGTGTCGAAGTGGTGGACGACGGGGGCCTCGCTATCGCACCCGGCCGGGAGGGTCGTGCTGCACTGGGCGACGGGGAAGTGATCTCGTCCGATGACCTGCCGTAGCACCATGGAACCGGCGCCGCCTTCGACGGCGTGTGCCGAGTCGTGGTCGGGGATGGGTGGGGTCTGCTCCAACGGCGTCCAGTCTGGGTCGGCTGTCGTGGTGGGGTTACCGTCGGTGCCCGCGAGCCGGATGGCGGTGACCGGCCGCCAGAACAGCTGGTCGTACTTCTGCGCGAAGGAGCTGATGTATCCGTCGGCGAGAGCGATGTTCAGCAGGCCGAGGAGGCGAGCCTGCTGCCAGGGGTCGAGGCGCGCGGCTTGTGCGACGTTACGTGCCATCCGGTTCCACGCGAGCGGGGAGCTCTCCACCCAGAACTCGGCCGTCTCGGTCTGCGCCGGGGTACGCACCGTCGGTGAGCTCACCCCGTCGCCGCCAAAGGCCTTGACCTCATTGAGATCGCGTGCGTATGCCGTGCTGTCAAGAGCATGTGGCGCCGCTGAGCGGAACTGGCCAGCGCTAGTCAGGCCGAACGGCCGCACGGATCCCCATCCAGGGGCAAAGGCGAACGACGCCCCCGGGGTGAAACGCCACTGACCCGGTTCCGTCCCCTGCGGAAAGGCGGGGTCCATCAGTGGGGTCGTCGAGCCGTCGCCCGCCCGCAACGCGATCACGGCGCTCGCGGCCCGGTGACCCGCGGCGAGGCCCGCTTGCTTCGCGGCGCCGCTAGGGATCTGCGCGAGTGAGGTGGCGTAGAAGCCTTCAACGCTCGCGGCACCGTCGTCTCCGCAGGCCTGCCCAAAGGGCTCGGGGAAATTGTGGAAGACCGACACCATGACGTCATGGGAGGCGGCCGCGACGGCGGCGTCGAGAGAGGCCCAGCCCGGCGCTCGGAAACGTGTCGCATACGCCTCTGCGTGTGGGCGGACGGCGTTGATGGCGTCGTGGACCGCCAGCTGGGCCATGGCATACATCCGCGACTCAGTAAGCGGGTTGTTCGTCGGGGCCAGGCAGGCGGCGACGGCCGCGCGGCCAGCGGCGGCGTTCCAATCCAGCACGGCGCTCGTCGCGTGAGCGTCGTTGGGCTCGGTCGCGTTTCCGGGTGCCGCCGTGCCGCCGACGGTGAGGCCGGCGACCGCAACGAGGGCGGCGGCCCAGCGACCGGGCCACCGGAAACGACTGGTCGCCGGGAACCTGTCCTGGTGGGTGGACGAGAACGCACCGATCGGTGGGGTTGACGCGGGCGACGCGGTACTGGTGGATCGACTGCACGGTGCCATGGTGTCCTCCTGGGGTGGACGTGAAGGTCCACCCGCCACCGTGGCACCGGCACGGGGTACGCCGCCTGACCAGTTATCGCTATCTCCGAGCCGAGGGACGAAGGTGAGAACCAGCCGTCGCCGCGCTGCAGCCGTGGCTACCCTGGCCTGGTGGCCGCATGGCCGATGCCGACACCGCCGGCCCATTGGGCTGCGCCTGGACAGCCGGTCTTCGTCGGCCGGCGGTCCGAGCGCACCGTGCTGGAACGGGCCTGGGTGCAGGCCCAACAGGGCGTTCTCCAGCTGGTCTTGGTCTGCGGCGGGGCCGGCGCTGGGAAGTCGCGCCTGGTCTGCGACGCAGCCAACACCTTCCACCGAGAGGGGGCCGCCGTGTTGGCGGGAGGGTGCAATGCCGACTTCGCCCGTCCGTACGACCCCGTGGCCGAGCCGGTTCGGGTTCTGCTCCCCTGGACCGCCCGGGGCCATATCCAGCTGGGCGACGAGGTGGCCGCGCAGGCCGACGTGGTCGATCGGCTGCGCGTGGTCGCGGGCGGCGAGAGCGAAGGCCCAGTTCCGTCGACTCGTCTGTTGTTCGATGCCGTCAGCCGGCTTATCGTCGCGGCCACCGCGCCTCGCCCGCTGGTGGTGGTCCTCGAGGATTTGCACTGGGCGGCCGAGTCGGGGAGGCGACTCGTCGTCCACGTCGCTGAGGCCGTCACGGACGTGCCGCTGCTGGTGCTCGCCACGCTGCGAACGACCGGGTCCACGTCAGACGACCCGCCTGCCCTGGCTGGCCTATACCGGCTGCCTGGGGTCCACCGGCTGGACCTCGAGGCCCTGCAGACCGACGATGTCGCCGATTACCTCCAACGCGGCCACGGCTTCCCCCCTGCGGTGGCCACCGCCTCGGCGCCGGCGCTGCGCGAACAGACTGGCGGCAACCCGTTCCTGCTGCGCGAGGTATGCCGTTCCTGGCCGCCGGACGGTCGGCCTGGGGAGGTGACACCGGCACCTGCGTCGGTTCAGGCCACCGTGCTGGCAAGGTGCGCCGACCTCGGCCCCGGGGCGCTAGAGGTATTGCGGGTGGCCGCCGTGCTCGGGCATCAGGTGTCCGCCGCCGAGCTTGGTTGGTGCGTGGGCGAGCCCGACGGGAGCGAGGACCCCGCGCGCTCGGACCGGGCATCCGTGGGCTGGGTCCCCGACACCGGTGCAGCCCAGGGCCCGGACCTGACGGCCGACCGCGCGCGCCCGGGCCGCCGCGCTGGAGTTGGCAGCCGAGCGCTGTCCGGGATCGACGCCGCCATTGGCGCGGGCCTGCTTGAGAAGGTGCCGGCCCGCGACGGAGCCTACCGATTCGTTCATGCCCTGACCCGCCAGTCGGTCCTCGGCGCAGTCCCCGAACTCGACCTGGCCCGGCTGCACGCCCGGGTGGCAGTCGCGCTCGAGGCGCGGCTGCCCGCGGGATCGGACACGGCCCTGCGGCTCGCCCACTACTACCTCGGCGCCACAGACCTCGGGTACGTCGGTGCAGCAACCCGGCATCTGCAGTCCGCGGCGGCGGATGCGGAGAACCGGTCGGCATTCGCCGACGCGGCGGCGCTGTTCGAGCGGGCGGCGGGTCTCAGCTGGGGGCGGGAACGGGATGGCCTTCATCTCGATGCGGCACGCTGTCATCTCCGCGCGGGACGTTTCGCCCGAGCGCGTGAGCTTGATGAGAGTGTGGCCCGGGGGGCTGGCGACCCCCTGGTGCGGGTGCGGGCGGCGACGGCATACGAGGAGGCCTCGTGGCGGTCCGGGGAACCGGGGCAGGGCTCCGTCCACCTCCTGAGCGAGGCCCTCGCGGCCGACGGCGTGGGGGCCGAACTCGCGGCGGCGGACGGCTCGCACGTGCTGGCCATCGCCTCGCTGGCCCGAGCCCACGCATACGCGGCTGACCCCGCTGCAGCCAACCGGTCCATCGAGCACGCCCTCGCGCTGGCCCGGCCGCTAGGAAACCGGGAAGTCCTGGCCGAGGTCTTGGAGCGCGGCTTGCAGCTCGACATGCGGCCGCGCGCCTTGCAGCGCCGGCTCGCGCTGGCCGACGAGCTCGTCGCCCTTCTGCCAGACCACGCGGAGCTGGCCACCCACGGGGCCGCCGCCTCGCGGCGGTGTATGGATGCCTACATCGCCGGGGATCCCGCGCGCCTGCGGCATGCCCGAACCGAGGTCGCCCGGGTCGCGCGCGTCACCACCGAGCCGGTGTGGGCGTGGACCCTGTCGATGCACACGTATGCACGTGACCTGGCCGCTGGTGACCTCGCCGCCGCCGCTGCGGCCGCCGAGGCGAGCCGGGAGTACGCCGAGGGTTTCGAGGACGTCGACCGCAGCCGCGGCGTCTGGGGTCTGCAGATCTACCTCGTCCAACGCGAGCTCGACGCCCTCGAGGCCGCCCGTCCCATCCTGGCCGACCCCGGCGAAACGGCCAGCTTCTGGCCGCCCGCCGCCCTGGCCCTTGCTACCGAGCTGGGCATGACAGACCTCGTCGCACGCATCACCGACCAGATCCTTGGCGACGATCTGGACAAGGCGGAACTGTCCGCGACCTGGCCGGCAGTGCTCGCCTTCCTCGGCGACGCGGTCGCCACGCTCGGCGATCCCAGTAGAGCGCGTTCGCTGCTGCCGCGCGCCCGGGCCTACTCCGGGCTCAACCTGCTCGGTGCCGAGTTCGTCGCACCGCTGGGCAGCGCCGACCGGACCATCGGCCAGATCGAGTCTGTCCTCGGGCTGGCCAGCGCCGACGAGTCCTTCGACGCCGCCCTCGCCATGGACCGGCACATGAATGCGCCGCTGCACGAGGCCACCACGATGGCCGAGCACGCCGCACACCGGCGGCGGCGAGGCGCCCCAGCCGCCGATGTCGAGGCTATGGCGGGACCGGCCCGGGACCTCGCCCGGTCGCAGGGCTGGCCTCGGATACTTCGCCGGGTCGGGCCTGCGTCTGACGCGTCCGGCTCGTCCCTCGGGTCACGACCCGGAGAAACCGGGGTCACCACGTTGGATGGGGAGCCGCCCGGAGCCAAAAGGTCAGCGGGCGTCCCCGCCGGCCGCTCCGCCGTCACCACGCCAATGGCACTCATCGACCCGCTGACATCGCGGGAGGTGCAGGTGCTGACGCTCGTCGCCCAGGGACTGCGAAACCGTGACATCGCCCGCAGGCTCGTCATCAGCGAGTACACCGCGGCCAACCACGTGCGCAGCATCCTGATGAAGACCGGCTGCGCGAACCGCACCCAGGCGGCCCGGTTCGCCACGATCCACGCACTGATCGATGAGGGCGAGGCGCCGGCCGTCAGCGGGAGCCGCCCTACACCACCTCGGTGAACGACCCGTCCGGCAACACGCGGGACGAGACCTCGACGACGACGTCCGCAGGCAACCCGGCCCCGCGCGCGGCCTTGATGATGGCTTCCGGGGAGTCGGCCTCGTAGAGGCAGTACGACTTGCGCCTGTCCGCCGACAGGAACGACATCAGCCAGCTGACCTGCTCCCGAGCATTGACCTCCCCGACCGTGCGGACGCCCTCATCAGACAGCTCCAACCGCTCGGCGAAGTTTCGCTCGATCATGAAGATGGGCATGTCTCCCTCGATCCGCTCGTCCGACGCCTCCCACGCTAGACCGGATCTGCCGGCGCAGGCCTGAATAGATCTCGCCATTCCTGGCTGGCCGACCTCCGCGGCACCCCGTCTTGATCGTCAACCTCCGCCCGCCTACACCCACAATCCGAGGTGCGCGCCACTCGCACGCTTGTGGTGGCTCGGACGAGCCTCAACCGCCCGGAGGGCGCGCAAGCGCCCGACCATCGAGCGCGCAGTGCGCGCCCTCGCCGAGTCCTGACCTGACGCTGCGGCGCAGACAACCAGACCGCACGCGTATGGCTCTGGTACGGGCGAGTCGGACCATGCCCTCGCTCTATCCGTAGTGGTAGCGACAGGCGGCGATCCTGACCTCGTCGTCGACGAGCTTGTACACGAGACGGTGTTCATCCGTGACGCGCCAATCGAGGCAACCGGAGCCGTCGCCCTCCTCAGTGGCGCGAGCAGCGGTATCGGCGAGCAGGCGCGCCAACGTCTCGTGCCCCCGCTGCCGCCCCGTTGGGCCCGCTCACGCACGCGGCGTTCGTCGAGACCGCGTGGTCTGCCTGCGGCATCGGGACGACCCGCGCGGATGCCGGCATCCTCGAGACCGTCGACGAGAGCTTCACCGTGCACGACGTGGACACCTGGACGGGCTCGCCAGAGCGCACGAGGTCACGGTGGCGTGAGCTGACACGTCATCGGCGGGCCCCCCACATTTGCGATGCCCAAACCCGCTCGGCTGCTGCAGGTCCCTCCTATGAGACTAGGACGTCTGCGGCTGCATCTGGCTGCGGAGGGC
>JBIOUP010000103.1:0-8777 GCA_044867305.1 Dermatophilaceae bacterium | reverse complement strand
GCCCGCCGAAGTAGTCGCGCACGTGGCGCGCGCCAACGGCCGCATCCTGACCCGCGCCGACGAGGACCGCCGCTGCCAGGGGATGGCGACGACGGTCACCGGGCTGGCGCTCGTCGAGGGGCCTCGGTGGCTGGTGTTCAACGTCGGCGACTCGCGCGTCTACCGGTATGCCGAGGGGTCGCTGGAGCAGATCACGACCGACCACTCCGAGGTGGCCATGCTCGTGGCGGCCGGCTACCTGACCGAGGAGGAGGCCCGGGTCCATCCGCTGCGCAACATCGTCACCCGGTGCTTGGGCCGAACGATGCCGCCGGTGGACACGTGGGAGCTGCCGCTCACCGCGGGTGAGGTCTTCGTGGCGTGCTCGGACGGGCTGACCGGCGAGTTGGAGGACGACGAGATCGCCCAGGTGCTCAAGGCTGGCGGTGACCCCCAGGTGCTGGCCGAGCGGTTGGTGAGTATGGCGGTCGAGTACGGCGGCCACGACAACGTGACGGTCGTCGTGGTGCGGGTCGAGGAGGAGGGCACGAAGGGGACGGAGGGCACGGAGGGCACGAAGACGCGGGCGGGTGACGCAGCGGGCGGGACAACGTGACGGCCGTCGTCGTGCGCGCCGATGCGGCGGCGAAGAGGACGGGATCGCCCGAACCGGGCTGACGGGCCATCACTCACGACAGCCCGGTTCGCGCGAGCTTGGGTCAGCGCTCTTCGGCGCCGGCGATGAAGGCCTCGAGCTTGGCGCGTCCGAGGTCGTCCGCGCATTGGACAGGCGGGGACTTCATCAGGTAGGAGCTGGCCGAGGTGAGCGGGCCGCCGATACCGCGGTCCTTGGCGATCTTGGCCGCCCGGATCGCGTCGATGATGACCCCCGCCGAGTTGGGCGAGTCCCATACCTCGAGCTTGTACTCCAGGCTGAGCGGGACGTCACCGAAGGCACGGCCCTCGAGTCGCACGTATGCCCACTTACGGTCATCGAGCCACTGGACATAGTCGGACGGGCCGATGTGGACGTTCTTGGCGCCGAGGTCATGGGCGACGTTGGAGGTGACCGCCTGGGTCTTGGACACCTTCTTGGACTCCAGGCGCTCGCGTTCGAGCATGTTCTTGAAGTCCATGTTGCCGCCGACGTTGAGCTGGTAGGTGCGGTCGAGGACCACGCCGCGGTCCTCGAACAGCTTGGCCAGCACCCGGTGGGTGATCGTGGCGCCGACCTGCGACTTGATGTCGTCGCCGATGATCGGCACGCCGGCCCGCTCGAACTTGGCGGCCCACTCCGGGTCGGACGCGATGAAGACCGGCAGGGCGTTGACGAAGGCTACGCCGGCGTCGAGGGCGCACTGGGCGTAGTACTTGTCCGCGTCCTCGGAGCCGACCGGAAGGTAGGACACGAGCACGTCGGCCTTGGCGTCCTTGAGCGTGCGCACGACGTCGACCGGCTCTGCGTCGGACTCGTCGATCGTCATGGAGTAGTACTTGCCCAGCCCGTCCAGGGTGCGCCCGCGCTGGACGGTCACCCCCAGCGGGGGGACGTCGGCGATCTTGATGGTGTTGTTCTCCGAGTTGACAATCGCCTCGGACAGGTCGAACCCGACCTTCTTGGCGTCGACGTCGAACGCAGCAACGAACTGGACGTCGCCCACGTGGTAGGGGCCGAACTGCACGTGCATGAGGCCAGGAACAGACTTTGCGGGATCGGCGTGCCGGTAGTACTCGACACCCTGGACCAGCGAGCTGGCGCAGTTGCCGACTCCGACGATGGCGACGCGAATGGCTGCCATGGTGGACTGTCTCCTTCGGTGTGATGGCCCTCGGCGAACCGAGGTGTTTCGCTACTGCGGGTCGTGCGGTTTGGTGCGTTCTGTGGTGCGTTCGGCTTCGGTGCGTTCGGCCGAGATCAGTTCTTCCAGCCAGCGGACTTCCCGCTCTGCCGACTCCTCGCCGTGCCGCTGCAAGGCCGCCGTATAGGCGTCCATCCGCTCGCGGTTGCGCGCGGAGGCCTCGCGGATCTTGGCCAGGCGTTCCTCCAGCCTGGAGCGGCGCCCCTCCAGGATGCGCAGGCGCACCTCGGCCGTCGTGCGGGCGAAGAACGCGAAGTGGACGTCGAACTCCTCGTCCTCCCACGTGGCCGGCCCTGCATGGGCGGCCATGTCCTGGAAGCGCTCCTTGCCGTCGGCGGTCAGCTCGTAGACGATCCGGGCCCGCTTGCTGGCCTGGCCTCCGCCGAGCACCGACGCGGGCGGTGCTCCTTCCGTGGCGCTCACCCAGCCCTTTGCCAGCAGCTCCCGCAAGCACGGGTACAGCGAACCGTAGGACAGCGCCCGGAACGCACCCAACGCGGAGTTGAGCCGCTTGCGCAGCTCGTAGCCGTGCATCGGGCTTTCGTGCAACAGGCCGAGGACGGCGAACTCAAGCAACGCACCCCTGCGAGACACCGCGCCTCACCTCCCTGTTCTCGTCCGTCCGCTTGGACTTCGCTGCGCCGCTCGACATGGCTGGCCTGCACACGGGTTGTTTCCGTGCTTGGCCATCGGCCTGGTATGCCGTGCTGGCCTCGAACGTGTCGCTTGCCGGCTTCCGCGCTCACCCCTGGTTAACTGTGGTCAACCGGTAGGTAAACCGTCGAATCGGCCTCACCCTATCACGAGATATATCTCGTCGATACATTGCGGCGATGCGTCGCGCGTGTCGTTGCTCACGGGCCAGACCTTCAACGAGAGGTCACCCCTGCGGCGAGAGGGCGGTAGATGCTGTTTCGGACTGCGGATAACAGCATCAACCGCCCTTTCGAGGCGCCCCGAAACGCGTCGGGCGCCAACCTCTCGAGGCGGCGGACACTCGTCTGGCGCTAACCCCTCGAGGCGCCCCGAAACGCGTCGGGCGCCATCCTCTCGAGGCGGCGGACACTCGTCTGGCGCCAACCCCGCGAGACGCCCGAAACACGTCCGGCGCCGAGCCTTGGCGCCGCTTATCGGGCATAGGCCACCGATCGATCGGGATTAGGGCTTGACAGCAACGGCACGCATACTGGGTCGATGCCCCGGGCCGGCCTGATGCACCGGCCCACGATCCACACGCGAGCCGGTTCGCGTTGCCCGCGCGTGGTCGAGCTGTGCCGGGATGAGCCGAGCGGCACCGGCCACGCTGACCGGGCCTCGCCGAGGGCGGCACGCTGACCCGGCACGCTCACCAGCTGCCCAGGGCGGCCCGGCAGGCAGCCAGGCTGACCACCGACCGTGCCCACGGCATACCGGTCTAGCAGAGAAAGGACGCGCCCCACCGTGAGCGACGGAACGGCCCAGCCGAAGGGCCGCACGACCGCCCGCAAGTGGGTCCGAAGGATCCTCCTCGGGCTGCTCGCCCTCGTCGGGCTCGCGATCGTCTCCATGGCGGTCGCGTTCGCGCTGGTGCAGGTGCCCGACCCGAACGAGCTGGCCGACGCCCAGACGACCATCGTGTACTACGACGACGGCCAGACCGAGATGGCCCGCGTCGCCGAGCAGAACCGCGAGTCGGTGCCGTTGTCCTCGGTACCCGAGCAGGTTCGCAAGGCGGTCATTGCCGCTGAGGACCGCGATTTCTACACCAACCAGGGCATCTCGGTCGGCGGCATCGCCCGCTCGGTCTGGCAGGCGGTGCGTGGCTCGGAGGTGCAGGGCGGCGGCTCGACGATCACCCAGCAGTACGTCAAGAACTACTTCCTCAACCAGGACCGCACCCCGGACCGCAAGGCGCGGGAGATCATCATTGCGGTCAAGATCGACAAGGACCGCACCAAGGACCAGATCCTGGAGGGCTACCTCAACACGATCTACTACGGCCGCGGCGCTTACGGCATCCAGACCGCCGCGCGGGCCTATTTCAACAAGGACGTCGGCCAGCTCACGGTCGCCGAAGGCGCGGTGCTCGCCTCGATCATCAACGCACCCTCGCTGTACGACCCCGCCCTCGGCGAGAAGCAGCGGGCCAATCTGCAGAGCCGCTTCACCTACGTGCTCGACGGCATGGTCGCCCAAGGCTGGCTCACCCCGGCCGAGCGCGCCGCCACGACCATGCCGGCCATCCAGCCCAAGGCGCCGTCCCGCGTGCTCTCCGGCCCCAACGGCTATATCGTCGCGGCCGTTCGCGAGGAGCTGAAGAACAAGCTCAAGCTCTCCGACCAGGACATCGACCAGGGCGGCCTGCGCATCACGACGACGATCAGCAAGCCGTCCCAGGACGCCGCGGTGGCGGCCATGGACGAGAACTTCCCCAAGACCGGAGTCGACGACGTGTATGCCGGTCTCGTGGCGGTGCGCCCGGGCGACGGTGGCGTCGTGGCCATGTACGGCGGCAAGGACTACCAGGCACGCCAGTTCTCCTCGGCGAGCGACGCCCAGATCCCCGCCGGGTCGACGTTCAAACCCTTCGCGCTCATCGCGGCTCTGCAGCAAGGCGTTTCGACGAAGACGACGGTCGACGGTGACAGCCCGCTCGTCGACCCGCAGGTCTTGGGCGCCGGCACGAAGATCTCGAACGAGGGAGGGCGTTCATACGGGACGGTCGACCTGCGCCGGGCCACGGCCAGCTCGATCAACACCGCGTTCATGCGGTTGAACATGAAGATCACCCCGAAGGCGACCTACGACGCAGCCGTCGCGGCCGGCATACCGGCGAGCACCGCCGGCCTCGGCCAGGAGTACACGAACGTCCTGGGCACCGCCTCCCCGCGTGTCCTCGACGTGGCCAACGCCTACGCGACCATCGCGGCCAACGGGCAGCGGGCCGCCCCGTACCTCATCCGCAAGGTCAGCGCCAAGGCGATCGGCGTCGACTACGCGGTGACCCCCAATGTGCAGGCGGCGTTCAGCAAGGACGTCTCGGCTGACGTCATCGACGCCATGGAGCAGGTGACCAAGTCCGGCGGCACGGCTGCGCGCGCCTCGCAGGTCGGGCGACCCGTGGCGGGAAAGACCGGCACGTCGGAGGAGCGCAAGTCGGTGTGGTTCTCCGGGTACACCCCGCAGCTAGCCGCGTCAGTCGCGATGTACAAGGACGTCGGCGGGGTGATGCAGCCGCTGACCGGTATCGGCGGCCTCGACGAGCTCTCCGGCAACTCCTTCCCCCTCTCGATCTGGATCGACTTCATGCGCGCGGCCCTCAAAGGCCAGGACGAGCAGGACTTCCCCGCCCGGGTCGGCATCGGCGACAGCTCCGTGCGGTCGACAGCGACGGCGACCCGCACTGCCACACCGGCACCGACCACTCGGTCCACCCCGGCGCCGGAGCCGACCCAACCCGTTTCGCCGACGAAGCCGACCGCGGAGGCGACGAAGCCGAACGGATCCCCCACCCGGAGCAACGGGCGCCCGACCCAAGGCGGCAACGGGCCTGGAACGTCGGCACCGGCGCCGTCCGGCATACCGTGACCCCATGACCCTCGCGCCGGACCAGGTCACGGTCCCCTCGCGCGAGGACCCCGTCGTTCGATGCGCATCGGCGGTCATCGGGGGCCCACTCGGCCGGTATGCCGTGCCGCTGCGCCATGGCTGGCGGTACTACGCGGCGCTCTTCGCGGCGTTGGTTGGGGTGCCGATGGCGCTCGGTGCGGTGGAGCGTGGGCACTGTGTTGACGCGGGGTGGAACACACCGGACCAGTTCTGGCACATGTGCTTCTCCGACCTGAGCGCGACCTTCCAGAGCCAGAACCTCGCCGCGGGGCTGCCGGCTCTGCTCACCGGCGCGCCCGACGCGCCGACGCCAGCTCAACCGCCGCTGACGGCCGTGTTGATGGGCCTGCTCGGAGGCCTGGTTCCCGACGGCGGGATGGACAGCCGGACCCGGTTCTACTTCGGGCTCTGGGCAGTCCTGGCGACGGCCGCGCTCGCGCTCGTGGCCTGGTGGACCGCGGCTTCGGTGCGCCGGTTCCCGATTCGGGCGGCGCATGTGGCGCTGTCCCCTGTCGTGGCCCTCACCGCGCTCGTCGGACCCGACGCATGGGGGGTGGCCCTGGCCAGCGCGGCGCTTTACGCCTGGTCGCGGTCGCGGCTGGTCTGGTCGGGCGTGCTGTTCGGGCTGGCCATCTCCGCCCGGTCGTACCCGGTGCTCATCCTGCTGGCCGCCTTGTTCGTCGCGTTGCGGGCCGGACGACTGCGCAGCTGGGCGGTCGTCGCAGCGGCTGCGGGGGCGGCCTTCGCCGGAGTGTTCGTCGTGCTGGTCATCGGCAACCCGGGGGCCGCGGCGCGCGCGTATGCCGAGTGGTGGCAGGGCAGTGCGGGCTTCGGTTCGCCGTGGGTCGTGGGTCAGCTCACCGGACACCCGCTGCCGGCCTGGCTGCTCACCGGGCTTGCGCTCACCGGCTGGGTCCTCGCCGTGCTGCTCGGCGCGTTCTTCGCGCTGGCGTGTGCGCGTCGGCCGGGCGTGGGCGAGGTGGCGTTGGTCATGCTGGCGGTCGTCCTGGTGACCGGCAAGGGGTTTCCGGTGCAGGCGTCGTTGTGGCTGGTCCCCCTGGTCGCGCTGTGCGGGCTGTGGTGGCGCGACCACCTGATCTGGGCCGGCGCGGAGGCGCTGCACTTCGGTGCCGTGTGGCTGTACCTGGCCGGTGTCTCAGTGCCCGACCGGGCCCTGCCGGCGGGGTGGTACGCGCTGTTCATGGCGCTGCGGGTAGCGGGCGTGCTCTGGCTCGCCGTGCAGGTGTGGCGGATGGGGCAAGCCAGGCCGGCGAGCAGCCAGGCGCCGGAGGAGACCGACGAGCTGGCCGGGCCGGTGCGCGACGCGCCCGACGCCCTGGTGGTTCGGGTCGTCTGAGCGAGGCTGACCGCGCCGACGTGCACGTCATGGCAGTCGGGCCCGATGCGGTAGATGACCTGACCAGCCGGCTGCCCGCGAGGAGATTTCGGCGAGGCGCGCACGGACCGGTACCCTTGGACGGTTCGCCTCCGGCATACCGCCTGTGGATAACCGGCCGCACCCGGCCGAGCGCTCCGGCAGACTGGGCAACCAGCGGCGCGACGAATGCACCTCCTGTCACGGAGAGACCGTGACCGCCGAGACCAGAGGAGGCGGGTCAACGCATGCGTCAGTACGAGCTCATGGTCATTCTCGACCCCGAGATCGACGAGCGGACGGTTGGGTCCTCGCTCGACAAGCTGCTCGCCGTCGTCAAGAAGCAGGGCGGCACGATCGACAACGTCGACGTTTGGGGCCGCCGTCGGCTGGCCTACGAGATCAACAAGAAGTCCGAGGGCATCTACGCCGTCGTCAACATGACCGCCGAGCCGGCCACCGCGCAGGAGCTGGACCGCCAGCTGGGCCTCAACGAAATGGTCATGCGCACCAAGCTGCTTCGGCCGGGCGCCTGAGGCCCCCCGACTACCACCATCGGAAGGACAGCAATGGCTGGCGACACCGTCATCACCATCGTGGGCAACGTCACCGGCGACCCCGAGCTGCGATTCACGCCTTCGGGCGCTGCGGTCGCCAACTTCACCGTCGCCTCTACCCCGCGGGCGTTCGACCGCCAGAGCAACGAGTGGAAAGACGGCGAGACGCTCTTCATGCGCTGCTCGGTCTGGCGCGACGCCGCTGAGAACGTCGCCGAGTCGATCCAGCGCGGTGCCCGCGTCATCGTCACCGGTCGGCTGAAGTCCCGCTCGTACGAGACCAAGGAGGGCGAGAAGCGCACCGTCCTGGAGATGGAAGTCGACGAGGTCGGCCCGTCCCTGCGCTACGCCACTGCCAAGGTCAACAAGACCCAGCGCGGCGGCTCCGGCGGCGGCTTCGGTGGCCAGGGCGCAGGGTATGCCGCGCAGGAGACCGACCCGTGGGCAACCGGCCCGACCGCGCCGGCGAGCCCAAGCGGCCAGGGCGCGTACCCCCAGCCGGGCCCCGCTGCACCGCCGCAGGGTCAGCCTGCGGGCAGCAGCCAAGGCGGCTGGGGCCAGGGCCCCACCTACGACGAGCCGCCGTTCTAGCCGGCCCCCCCTCGAGCGCCCACTGACACATCGCGACCAGCAAGGAGCACGACCACATGGCCAAGCCGCCGCCGCGCAAGCCGAAGAAGAAGGCCAACCCGCTCAAGGCCGCCAAGATCAACAACATCGACTACAAGGACACGGCGCTGCTGCGTAAGTTCATCTCCGACCGCGGCAAGATTCGCGCCCGCCGGGTCACGGGGGTGTCCGTTCAGGAGCAGCGCCGCATCGCGACGGCGGTGAAGAACGCCCGCGAGATGGCGCTGCTGCCCAACTCGAGCTCGGCGCGCTGAGCCCGGCATACGGCCGGCACCTTGCTGAAGGAGAAGCACCGATGAAGATCATCCTCACCCACGAGGTGAGCGGCCTTGGCGCCGCCGGCGAGGTCGTCGACGTCAAGGACGGGTACGCGCGCAACTACCTGCTGCCGCGTCGGCTGGCGACCCCCTGGACCAAAGGCGGCCAGAAGCAGGTCGACGCAATCGTCAAGGCCCGAGCAACACGTGAGATCAAGAGCTTCGACGACGCCCGTGCTGCCAAGGCCGACCTGGAAGGCCGGGTCGTCACCGTCGCGGCTAAGGCGGGCGCCTCGGGGCGGCTGTTCGGTGCGGTGAGCAACGGCGACATCGCCGCAGCCGTCAAGGCCGCGGGTGGCCCGGAGCTGGACAAGCGCAAGATCGAGGTGCAGGCACACATCAAGGTGACCGGTGCCTACGAAGCCGTGGTACGGCTGCACCCGGAGGTCCAGGCGACGATCGCGTTCGAGGTCGTCCGCGCCTGACGCGCCGGGTCGCGCGCTGCGAAGTCCTGGAGTTGTCGCCGGCTCCA